>JBOGXL010000202.1:0-6317 GCA_050694575.1 Actinomycetota bacterium
TCGTCCAGCCCATCCAAGAAGTCCTTGACCGGACCGCTCGGCCTCCTTGTCGACCTCGTGCGCTCTCCCGTGAACGGTCACGCTGAGGGACTCGCCTCGCACGTGCGCCGCGCTCACCTCCGGCGACCACGCATGTTTCTCGCCCGACTCGAGTCCCGCGTCCCTCCGAAACGGTCCATGTGCACTACGGCCGGTCGAGGCGGTAGACGCGCGAGTCCACCGGGTCGTCGCCGAGCCGTCCGTCGAAGACCGGGCGGAAGCCGTTCTTCTCGAGAACTCGGCATGATGCGGAGTTGGTCGGCTGTGGGTCGGCGACCACACCATCGGCTTCTGGGAACCGATCCCACGCACGCTTCACAAGCTCCCCGATGACGCGCGTGCCGATGCCGCGTCCCACGAGGTAGGGCTCACCGATCAGGTAGTCGATGCCGATCGCGTCCTTCGCTTCCTCGAGCTGCCCGTACCATTCGGCGTAGTTCTCCATCGGGCACCACTGGACGAACCCGACCGGGTCGCCGTCGACGTGGATGACGAACACCTCCGGCCAGGCGCCGTCGATGCGCGGCCCGTACTTCGCCTCGAGGTGGTCGGCGTCGCTGTTCGCGTCGAGCCACCAACGTCGAACGTGCGGTTGCTCGAACCAGCCCGCGAGCAACGGCAGGTCATCGCGCGTCAGACGAACGAAGTCGATCCTCACTCGACCAACGATGGCATACGGATCGGAAGAGCCGACGAGGCCGACCGGTCGCTCGATACCTCTACACTCCGGCCATGGAGACACGCGCCGTGATCTTCGATCTGTTCGCAACACTCGTCCCCACCTTCGCTCAGCCGGCGCACGACCGGGTTCTCGAACAGATCGCTGAGCTCCTGGGAGCTCCGGTCGAGGGCTTCGTGAAGCTTTGGACCGAGCACTATGCTCTTCGGGCCACCGGCGGCGTCGGGATCGAGGGATGCATAGCAACGATCGCCGACCGTCTCGGCTCGTCGGCGAGCGATCCGCAGATCCGTGATGCCATGGAGCTTCGACTCGCGAACGCACGGGAGAGCATGCGTCCGCGCCCGGACGCCGTCTCGACGTTGCATGCACTGCGTCGGCGCGGCCTGCGGACCGGACTCATAAGCGACTGCTCGCCCGAGCCGTCCATGGTCTGGTCCGAGACTCCGTTCGCCCCGTTGATCGACGTCGTTGTCTTCTCATGTATCGAAGGCGTGTGTAAGCCGGATCCGCGTCTCTACCTGAGCGCGTGTGAGCGTCTCGGTGTCGATCCGGGTGAGTGCTTGTTCGTCGGCGACGGCGGCAGCAGCGAGCTCAGCGGCGCCGCGGCCGTGGGGATGAGCGCGATCCAGCTCCTCGCTTTCGAAGGCCCGGACGAGCCGATCGGCTACGGCGACGTGCGTGAAGCGTGGGACGGCCCGAAGGTTAAGTCTCTCACTGAGCTCGTGAGCATCGTTTGACCGGAGCACGTTCTGGCCCTCAGCGAGGGGCTTAGGACGGGCGGCCCGAATGTGATCGCAAGCCCGTCCCTCGGGTCACGCAGGTCTTCACTCCTCAGGTGCTTGAATCCATTCCATGGCAGTACGACGGATCGACGTCCGAGAATCTGGAATCGTCGGGACGGTGTTCGAATCCGACGATCGGCCGCGTGGTCCAGTCATTGTGCTCTCGGGCTCGGGCGGTGGCATCCCGGACGGATACGCCGAGCGGCTCGCGAACGACGGCTTGACAGCGTTCGCGCTCGGTTACTTCGGTTCTCCCGGGCTGCCGAGAGCTCTGGTTGAGATCCCGATCGAAGCACTTCGGTCGGGCGTTCACTGGTTCCGGGAGCGGTTCGCCGAGGATCAGCCGGTGGGAGTCATGGGATCCTCGAAGGGCGCTGAACTGGCGCTTGTCCTCGGCTCCCGTCTCGGCGACGCGATCGGGCGAATCGTCGCCGTCGCGCCGACATATGTCGCGTGGTACGGACTCGATCAGACGGACCCGACCTCCGGGAACCGATCGAGCTGGACCTGGCGAGGTCGGCCGGTTCCATTCCTTCGCTACTCCGTTGAGGTTCAGCCGGATCTCGGGCCTGCCGGCATGCGGGTCGACATGTGCTACGACCTGGCACGCTACGAAGCCCCAGACATCGAGGCGGCCACGATCCAGGTGGAAAGATGTCACGGTCCGATCCTGTTGCTCTCAGGCAGCGACGACCATATGTTTCCCGCAGCGTTTTTCGCCAAGCGCATCGTCGAGCGACTTTCGTCTCTTGGGCGCGATTCGGACGTCACGAGCGTTGTCTATCCCGGTGCCGGGCACGCCTTTCTCCACAGCGAGTTCTTCGCCAATGTCGATGCGGGCGGACGGCCGATTTGGGACTTCGGCGGTGACCCGGAAGCGGACAAGGTGGCGGCCACGGATGCTTGGCCGCGCATCCTCTCCCCCCGCCGGCGGGTGCCGTCCCTTGACGGCATCCAGCGGCCAGCACAGAATGGCTCCCGCAACGCGTTCTTGCCTAGCCTTCGGAGCCGATCCTCAGCGTCGACTCCCTTGAGGCGAAGGGGGGAATACCCTCGGCGCAGGTCCGAGTTCACCGATTCGTTCCCGACCCGTGGGTGTGGGCGGCTGAGGAGCCAGCGCTCGCAGAGGAGGGATGAACGGTGACAGGTAGCCGTGACTTCAAGCGCTTGGTCCGCAAGCGCATGGCCGAAACCGGCGAGTCCTACACGGTGGCGCGTTCGCACTTCGAAGCACCAACGAGGAAGCCGTCTTCTAAGAAGAATTCCTCAGCGCGATTGACCGGCGCCGCCTTCAAGAAGGAGATCTACGGGCGTCGCCGTACGAACGAGATCGCTGCTCATCTCGAAAAGCACTACGGCATCGATTGTTCGAAGGCGACGAAGCTCGATGTTGGCGTGTACCGCATCGACCGCGGTCCTGACCCCAGCTGGGTAGCCCGCATCTTTCCGGCAGCCAGATCCATCGACTCAGTGCATGGCGACGCGGAGATCCTCGATTACCTCGAACGGCAAGGCTTTCCGGCGGAGAGGCTGGCCCACCCAGCGCCGGTTTCCCTACTCGCCGGCCAACCGGTGTTGGTCACGGAGTACTCGGACGGATCGAGTCGGCGATCCGATGCAACCGAGGAGACCCTGGGCACGCTCGGGACGCTGCTCGGTCGGCTTAACTCGATGTCAGACGGTCCCGACGCTTGCATGCGGTCGGCTGGATCGTGGCATCACCTGTCCGTCAACGGCGGCGGTCGACGAGGCGACGTCGATCGCCTGACCGCGCTGTTCGATGACGCAAGGACGCGGCTCTCGCGCGATGAACTTCCTCTCCTGAAGGGGCTGCGGGACGAGCTCGGGGCCCTGGACGATTGTGATGACCTTCCGAAAGCATTCGTGCACCCTGACCCGTGCGGGGCGAACCTGCTCGCGTGGACCGGTGATGACGGCGTCCTCGTCGACTGGACAGGGGCCGGTAACGGACCGCGACTGTTGGCGCTGACGAATCTGATCGGGTCCGTAACCAGCCTCGCAATGGTCGACGCTGCCGTGCAAGGCTTCCGCCAGTACTCGACCCTCACAAAGAAGGAGATCGGCCGGCTCGAGCACGCCCTGGTCGGATTCCCGCTGATCCTGGACTGTTGGATGGTGCTCTTCAAGGGCCAGTCGCTCGAGGAGTTGATGAAGAGGCTGCCCGTACATCGCCAACGCGCACAGGCGATCGCTGGTCGCGCGCGAAGTGCATTCGCTGCCACTTTGTCACAACCCGCGACACCCGAACCGGACGAAAGACAGAGCAGCCTGTTCGATTGACGAACCGCGGCCGGCAGGGCCGGACAACTGGGACCCGAGGGGTAGCTCCCCCTTCGCCTCGCGTGGACTCGGCTGGGGCGTTGTCCAAAAGGCTCGGCGTTAGATCTGCGCCGGTGCGAGTATGACAAACGGCCGTCGGTCTACGTCAAGGCGCGATCAAGTTGCACGGGGGCTCAATAGTCCTGGATGGAGACCAGGCGGCCGATGCGGCACCTCTGGGTGTGTCAGATGAGCTTCTTGAACTCCTCGACGCTCAACCCGGCGTCGCGAGGGATACCGCCCATCGTGGAAGCGTTGATCGGATTCGCACGCGGATCGTCAGGATGCGCGACCGTCGGACATGACGATGTTCTTGCCCTGTCGGGCGATCTCGAAGCCGGCCTTGCGAAGCGCGCGCACCGCGTCCTGGTGGTTGACACCAGGGATGCGCGGCATCAGACCGTGACTTCGATCTCCCGGAGCTCGGCACCCTCGACCTGTGCTTCGGCGGCAGCGAGGTAGTTACGGATGGCGTCTCGGATATTTTCGATGGCCTCGTCCTCGTCTTTGCCCTGCGACCAACATCCGGGCAGGCCTGGCACCGACACGCTGACGCCTTCGTCGGAGTGCTTAAGGGCGATCCGATACCGGAAAGTCACGACTACATCCTAAGGCTCACGCCGCTCTGAATCCGATGCGGCGCCAAGTGGCGTCACTTTTTGACGTCAATGGCCCTCGACCCGCTCGAGGTAAGGCAAACCGCCTTGATGAGGACCTTGCGAAGAAGCTGGGCCGCCTGACCTGAAAATACGTGACCCACGCTCTCAAGCCGATCGTGGGAGTGGTTCGATCCTGACGTCGTAGCCGAGTGAACGCAGTTGGCGCACTGCCCGGTTGCGGATAGCGGCTTCGGAGTTCTTGCGGGCAGCGGCCGGACCTGGATCGAGATAGTGCTGGTCGGTCGAAAGCACGTGATACGCGGCGACGAGGATCTCGTGCGCGAGAGCGACAAGGGCCTTGCGATGACCGCGACGTCGCAACAGCTGCCGGTATCTCTCCGAGAGGTAAGTGCCCTTGGTCTTCGACGCGGCGTTGGCGCATTCGATGAGCGCGGTGCGCAACCACTTTGGCCCCTTGCCGGTGCGAGCCGATCGGCGCTTGCCGGCCGACTCGTGCTGGCCAGGGCACAGGTGCGCCCAGGACGCCAGATGCTTTTCGGTGGGGAACTGGCCCATGTCCACACCGATCTCAGCGACGATGATCTCAGCCGTGGTGCGGGCCACACCGGGGATGGTGTCGATGAGTTCAACGGCCCGCTCGAAAGGGCACATCTCATCCTCGATGCGTGCCGACACGGCCTCGATGTCGGCTTCGAGATCGGTGACGTGGGCGAGCATGCGCTCGAGCAGGAACGCGTGGTGAGCATCGAAGCGACCGGTCAGGGCCTTGCGCAACGCCGGAAGCTTTCGACGCATCCTGCCCTTGGCCAGATCGGCGAGAGCGGACGCGTCGGCACTTCCTTCGATGAGGGCAGCCATCATGGCCCGGCCCGAGACACCCATCACGTCAGCGGCGACGGTGGCGAGCTTGATCCCGGCGTCCTCCAGCACCTTGTGGATGCGGTTGACCTCGCTGGTGCGCTCTCCGGTGAGGGCTTTGCGATAGCGGGTGAGGTCGCGCAGACGCCGGATGGGCGGAGGCGGCACGAAGCTTGGCCGCAACAGACCGTGGGCAAGGAGCTGGGCTATCCAGCCCGCGTCGATCGTGTCGGTCTTGCGACCGGGCACGTGCTTGATGTGAGCGGCGTTGACCAAGATGACCTCGAAGTCGTCCTCGAGGGCGTAGTACACGCACTTCCAGTACACGCCGGTGGCCTCCATGGCCACGTGCGTGACGCGATGCGCTTGCAGCCAATCGCGCAGGGCCATCAGATCAGGCGTGGTCGTGCCGAACGCTTCGACGTGCTCGGCGAACTGCTTGCCTTGCGCGATGCGAACGCACGCCGTGAGCTCGGCCTGATGCACGTCGATGCCGCAACAACGATCGTGAAGCTGCTCCACCTCTCACCTCCTTCGCGTGCTACCCGATGACGGTGCTCGCTCGGGAGAGGCTGCTCGCTGAACTTCGAGTCTGACCTACGTGCTCTGCGGCAACAGTCCGGGGTGCCGATCAGCCTCCGCGTCAAACTGGACTACGGGCTCGTGGCACCAAGGCGAACCGACGTCACCACGAGCGAGCGAGACATTTTCATCCACCGCGGGTGGCCGCGACCAGCGGCCATGGGCAACTGGACTCGAAAGAGGTTCGGAACGTTCGTTGCTGACAGAGGGGGGAGTGCCAAATAGCTTGCACGTCGTTGAAGTGTCGCGAGATTTCGGCAGCCTGGCCAGGGCAAACGTTCGTAGTGCCCATAGTGCCTCTCATAGTGCCCATTCGGGAGTGAGCGCTCGGATCACGCAACGGCGCTCTCGACGAGTTCGATCGTTCTCGCCGAGCCATTGATTCGCGCCATGCAGCCGTTCGGCATCACACAC
>JBOGXL010000203.1:0-2970 GCA_050694575.1 Actinomycetota bacterium
TCGCCTCCAAGCGGATCTCCGAGCGCGGATGGACGAACGTCGAGCTCATCCAAGCTCAGGTCGAGGCCGCGAAGCTTCCCGTCGCCGACGCGGCGATCTTCTTCTTCACACACGACCTCATGCGGACTCCGGCGGCCCTGGACAACGTTACGGCCGCCGTCCGGCCCGGAGGCCTCGTCGTCGCGGCGGGGATGAAACGCCCTTCGCTGTGGCTGGCACCCGTCGCTCTCGCTGCCCAGATGATCATGCGCCGTTACATCACAACGAACGAGGGCTTGGCCAAGCCGTGGGATCTACTGTCGGATCGGCTGCGCGACGTGACGTCCGAAACGCTTCTGGCCGGCGCCATCTACATCGTGTCCGGGCATCCTTGAGATGCATCGGCTGCTTCGCAGCCGGTTGGCATCCTGCGCGCATGGGCCGCTCATGAGCGAGGTACCTGAAGTCAGCTACGCGCGGTCGGGTGGTATCGACATCGCCTATCAGGTGATGGGGCCGGACCGATCGATCTGGTCTTCGTCTCCGGGTTCGTTTCTCATCTCGACCTCCTCGCCGACATCCCACCCTTGCGTACCGGACGCGAATGGATGGCCGGCTTCAGCCGCGTGATCCTGCTCGACAAGCGTGGGACTGGATTGTCCGACCGAAGTCTCGGCTTCGGGAGCCTCGCGGAGCGCATGGACGACATCCGCGCAGTGATGGACGCCGCCGGTTTCGATCGCGCATCGATCTACGGCGTTTCCGAGGGTGGTCCGCTCGCGCTGCTCTTTGCCGCCACGTACCCGGACCGAGTGGACAAGCTCGCCCTTTCCGGGACATTCGCGCGCGCGCGATCGGCGCCCGGTTATCCCGGCGGATGGCTCGACAACCCGGAGATGATTCGCAAGCTCATCGAGGAGAGCTGGGGTACCGGGCAGTTCCTGGGCTTCGTCTTCCAGGGCACTCCGGAAGAAGCGATCCCGACGCTGGCCAGGTACGAGCGGAGCGCCTGTACCCCGCACATGGCGGCCGAGATCATGCTGAGGAACTCCGAGATTGACATCCGGTCGGTCCTGTCCGCCATCAACGTGCCGACACTCGTCGCGCACGCCCTAGGCGACGTCGTCGTCCCGATCGAGCAGGGCCGGTGGCTCGCCGAGCACGTCCCCGGGGCCAGTTTCGTCGAGCTCGGCGGCGGCGCACACCTAAGGTGGGACGCCGACTCGCTCGTCGTGCCGGAGATCCAAGAGTTCCTCCTCGGCGACGCTGAGGTACCAGAACCGGACATCGACCGGGCACTCGCCACCGTGCTCTTCACGGATATCGTCGGGTCGACGGCACGGACGGCCGAGATCGGTGACCACCGGTGGCGAAGCCTCCTCGACGAGCACGATCGTCTCGCTCGGTCAGAGGTCGAGCGGTTCAGGGGGGTTATTCTGAAAACCACGGGTGATGGGATACTCGCCACGTTCGACAGCCCCGCTCGCGGTGTTCGATGCGCGGAAGCAATGCGTCGTTGCGCTCATCGCATCGGGATCGACATCCGCGCCGGGGTCCACACGGGTGAGGTCGAATGGCGGGGCGACGACATAACGGGCATCGGCGTGGTGATCGCCCGCCGCGTGTGCGACAAGGCGGGCGACGGCGAGGTTCTCGCGTCGCGGACCGTCAAGGACCTCGTAACGGGATCGGGCATCGGATTCGCAGACCGCGGGCCGCACACTTTGAAGGGCGTCCCGGACGACTGGCAACTTTTCGCCGTCGCCTGAACGGCTTGGCCGTTCGACGCGAAACCTCGAGCGGCAAGCATAAGCAAGGTGCCGGTGGTCGGAAGTCTTGCCACTTTCAAACTCGCTTGACCAGTTCAGCTTCCGACTCGCTACTGCGCCGGACTCACTTGGATCGAACCGACGGGCAGCCATCACGACTCGAACTCAGCGCGAGGGACCTCGGATTGCCGGACGATGGCAGCGAGAGTGCCACGCCGTAGCTCTTTGTGATCCGGGACCGGAACCGTGATCGTGGTTCCCTCAGCCCGCTTCTGCATGACTATGTGGCTGCCGCGCCGACGCGCCTCTGCGAAGCCGTGGCGAGCGAGGATCGCGCACACCTCGCGGCCGGAAAGCGGTCGGAGCTTAGCCACCCCCCACCTGTAGGCGGGTGACGTAGACCTCGGAGTGGAGCCGTCGCGCGACCTCTGACTGATCGGCGGTCTCGAGGAAGAGCTCGATCGCCTCAATCAGGTTGTCGCGAGCCTCCTCGACATTCGATCCTTCGCTGGCGATGTCGAGCTCCGGGCAGAGGGCTACAAATCCGTCGTCCTCACGTTCGATGATTGCCGTAAGTTCACTAGGCCGGGCCATAGAACAAGTCTGCCATGCCCAGCGGGAACATCTGAGAGCAACCCCAGAGCAACCCCGCGGCCTCGGCCGAGACCTCAATCGAAGCGGTCTTGGTAGACGAGGACACGTAAGGCGGGCGCGTGCGAAGCTTTCGGGCTTCGGCGCCGAGCCCTGGGGACGAAGCTCGGCGCCCCCGGTGCCGGTGTTCGCGTGGCCGTGATCGTCAGCGGAGTCGATGCCAATCATCCGGTCCTCGGAGGATTCGGCGAGGCGGAAGTGAGCGTGGCGTTTACCGCGGGCGAGGACGGCGAGGTCGAACTCCAGCGGCGTCGCCGAAAGTAACCGTCGGCGCCTGGTGTCGGCGCCACGAGCTACGGTTCGCCTCCCTTCCCCCATCAGCGCTCCTCCCGCGGGGTGGTGTCTACCATGGGAAGGGAGGCGAGCGATGTCCGTCGAGGTGCGCAAGCGGCTTTTCACGGTGGAGGAGTTCCACCGCATGGGCGAAGCCGGGATCCTGGACGACGACGCCCGGCTGGAGCTGTGGGGCGGAGAGATCTACGAGATGCCGCCCATAGGCCCCGTTCACCAGGGCGACGTCAATGTGCTCACCACCAAGCTCGTTAGCGCCTTGGGCGACCGAGCTATCGTC
>JBOGXL010000204.1:0-6284 GCA_050694575.1 Actinomycetota bacterium
TCGCCTCCAAGCGGATCTCCGAGCGCGGATGGACGAACGTCGAGCTCATCCAAGCTCAGGTCGAGGCCGCGAAGCTTCCCGTCGCCGACGCGGCGATCTTCTTCTTCACACACGACCTCATGCGGACGCCGGCGGCCCTGGACAACGTTGCGGCCGCCGTCCGGCCCGGTGGCCTCGTCGTCGCGGCGGGGATGAAACGCCCTTCCCTGTGGCTGGCGCCGATGGCCTTGGCCGCTCAGCTGATCATGCGGCGTTACATCACGACGAACGAGGGCTTGGCCAAACCGTGGGATCTGTTGGCGGATCGGCTGCGCGACGTGACGTCCGAAACGCTTCTCGCCGGCGCCATCTACATCGTGTCCGGGCATCCTTGAGATGCATCGGCTGCTTCGCAGCCGGTTAGCATCCTGCGCGCATGGGCCGCTCATGAGCGAGGTACCTGAAGTCAGCTATACGCGTCGGGTGATATCGACATCGCCTACAAGGTGATGGGGGCCGGACCGAAAAGCTCGGCGCCGGTGCCGGTGTTCGCGTGGCCGTGATCGACAGCGGAGTCGATGCCGATCATCCGGTGCTCGGAGGATGCGGCGAGGCGGAAGTGAGCGTGGCGTTTACCGCGGGCGAGGAGAGCGAGGTCGAACTCCAGCGGCGTCGCCGAAAGTAACCATCGGCGCCTGGTGTCGGCGCCACGAGCTACGTTTCGCCTCCCTTCCCCCATCAGCGCTCCCGCGAGGTCGTGTCTACCATGGGGAAGGGAGGCGAGCGATGTCCGTCGAGGTACGCAAGCGGCTCTTCACGGTGGAGGAGTTCCACCGCATGGGCGAAGCCGGGATCCTCGACGACGACGCCCGGCTGGAGCTATGGGGCGGAGAGATCTACGAGATGCCGCCCATAGGCCCCGCTCACCAGGGCGACGTCAATGTGCTTACCACCAAGCTGGTTCGCGCCTTGGGCGACCGAGCTATCGTCAGCGTGCAGGGTCCGATCGTGCTCGATGACTACTACGAGCCCCTGCCCGACCTCGCGGTGCTGCGTCCGCGCGACGACTTCTACCGAAAGGCGCATCCCAGGCCTGCGGACGTCTTCCTCCTGGTGGAGGTCGCCGACACGACCCTGCGTCGTGACCGCCGCGAGAAGATGCCGGTGTACGCGACCGCCGGGATCCCAGAGGCATGGCTCCTCGACATCACCGGCCGGCGCCTCGAGGTGTATAGCCGGCCGTCCCCCGACGGCTACAAGGCGACGACGATCCTCACCCCTGGCGAGCTCGTGTCACCTCAGGCGTTTCCGGACGTCGTCTTGGCGGTCGAGGGCCTCATCGGTTAGCGCCTCCGATCACGCTGGGCCGGTTGATCCCGTGCTCCGTCGGAAGCGATGGCGCCGTCCCGCCCGACCCGTGCGGGCCCGGGCGGTCTGCCGAGTCTTATGCGAACGTGGAGGTGAGGGGATTCGAACCCCTGTCCCGAAACGCCTTCGCGGGTCTTCTCCGAGCGCAGCCCGCCGTTGTATCTCGGCCCCCACCCGCCGACGGGCGGGCCGGCGGGGGCCCAGCCTCGGTGAGATCCCCCTCGAGGTCGAGGCCCCCCTCGAGGGTTGATCCCGCTGATGACGTCGGGTCCGGGGCCGCGGGCTGCCCCGGTCGACGGCTACTTAGCGATTAACTAAGCAGCGAGTGCCAGGTTGTCGGCACTTATCGTGCATCCCGGTGTTTAACGAGGTTCCAGGGACCTCGGCTCGCTTCTCCCGCGTCGGTACCGTCCCGGTCGAAACCAGTTCACCCCCGACGCTTGGACCTAGGATAGCGCGCCCGCCCTATTCGCCCCTTCGGGCCCGGCGGCGAGCCTTCTGCATCTGCCGCTCCGCGTCACGCTCGGCGATCTCCCGGCGGCGGTCGAACTGCTTCTTCCCGCGGGCCAGGCCGAGCTCGAGCTTGGCGAGACCTCTCGAGAAGTAGACGCGCAGTGGGACGAGCGTCATGCCCTTCTGTTGGGTCTGTTGGGTGACGTGCTCGATCTCTTTACGGTTGAGGAGGAGCTTGCGCTGGCGGACGGGGTCGAGCTCGACATGGGTGGAGGCGCCTGAGTACGGCGAGATGTGCATGCCCTGGATGAAGACCTCACCGTCGCGGACGAAGGCGTATGCCTCGCGGATCTGACCTTTGCCCTCGCGGAGGGCCTTCACCTCGGAGCCCTGCAAGGCGATCCCCGCCTCGAAGCGCTCCTCGATGGAGTACAGGTGCCGAGCGCGCTTGTTCTCGACCACAACGCGCTCTCCGCTCTCTTTCGCCATCCTGCCAAGCTACGGCAACCACCGCGTGGGGTTGTCCGGGTCCCCGTTCACACGCACCTCGAAGTGCAGGTGCGGCCCCGTGCAGTACCCGGTACACCCGACGGCCCCTACTCGCCCGCCGCGCGCGAGCACCGCACCGTCGCCGGCGGCGATCGAGGAAAGGTGTGCGTACAGCGTCGCTACCCCGCCGCCGTGATCGACAATCACGTGGCGACCGTATCCCGTCGCCGTGCCTGCGTAGACGACCCGCCCCGTAGCCGCGGCAGCGACCGGTGCACCACTGGGAGCACCGATGTCGATCCCGGCGTGGAACCGGCGGGTCCCGAAGATCGGGTGCGTCCGCCACCCGTACCCGGACGTAACGGTCCCGTTCGTCGGCCAGATCATCCCGCGCGGTGAAACCGTGGCTTCACCGCTGCTGGTCCCGCGCAGGAACGCGGCGATGCGCATGGACTCGGCCTGGAGCTCGGCCGTCTCCTGCTCGTATCGCTCCTTCTGGCGCTGGATGTCGCCGAGCTGGGCGTACTGCTGCTGGAGCTCACCAGAGACGGCTCGGCGCTCATTGCCGACCGAGCGCGCGATAGCCGCGGCGTGATCGCGCTCGTGGGCCACGACGCCCATCTGGCCGGCGGCCCGGCTGCGCAACCGAGCTATCACGTCCCGCTCCCGGACGATCACGGCCCGCATCTTTCGGATCTGTGCGATGCGCTCGTTGTCGGTCTGCACGATCTGGACCATGAACCCGAAGCGACGAATGAACTCACCGAAGCCTTCCGACCCGATGAGCATGTCGAGCAGTGAGGCGGGGCCGTGCTTGTACACCTGGACCGCGCGCTCACGGAGGTCTCCCATGCGCTGCTCGAGCGCTCGCTCGGTCCGGCGAAGCTCCGCGGATTTCCGGTCGAGACGAGATTGGATCCCATCGAGCACCGCCGCCGCCTCGTCGACACGAGCTTGAACCTCGTCCACGACGGCTTGCAGCTCGGCGAGCTCGTCGGTCAGCACGTCACGACGACTATCGCTCGCGGTGATGTCCTCTCTGACGTCGCGCTCGCGAGCGTCGAGCTGCAGCCGAAGCCTGCGGAGCTGCTCGACACGTTGCTCGATCTCCTCCTGGGTCTGCGGATGCGCCACCACCGGAGAAGGAACGATCCCCGCCGTCAGGCCACTCACCAGCAGAGATGCGGCGCAGGCCAGTGTCACTCTTCTTTTCACAAGTGAGCTCCCGCAGACTGAAAGAACATCCTAGCGCGGGCCGGTCGGTGGCTCAAGGAAAGCCACTGGGCCTCGGGGCAAGATGAGGAATGAGCACTGTGCAGGTCTCGGCCCCCCTGGACAACCTGCTCGGCCGCCTCCCCGCCGCCGGCCGGGTGGCCGTCGTCCGCGACGGGCCCTCGATGGTGATCGCTCTCCGGCCCGTCGGAGCGATCCGGGCCGACGGGCCCGACGCGCTGGCCGCGCTGGACACGCTCGACGCCGGATGGTGGGCGGGGTTCTGCGCCTACGACCTCGGTCGAGCCATCGAGCGAGTGCCCGACCGCAATCCCCCCAGCGGTCTGCCCGATCTTCACCTCGTCCGCTTCGACGTCCGCATCCGGATCGACCCGGACGGTGCCATCACCATCGAAGGCGAAGGGCACGATCCGGACGGGCTCCTCACCCCCCGCCGGCCGACCGTACCCCCGCAGCTCGGCCCATGGCGATCTTCCTTCGACGCCCACGGTTGGGAAGGCGCCGTTACGCGGATCCTCCAACACCTCCGCGACGGTGACTGCTATCAGGTCAACCTCACGCGCCGCCTCGAAGCCGAAGCCACAACCGATCCGACCCAGCTCTTCCGAGCGCTCGCGCGGGAACATCCCGCGCCGTACGCGGCACTCTTGCGCTTCGACGACGTCGCCGTCGTGTCGGCCTCACCGGAATGCTTCCTTCGTCGCGACGGGCGGGCGATCACGACTCGCCCGATCAAGGGGACGTCGGCCGATCCGCATGCCCTGCCGAACAGCGCGAAGGACCGGGCGGAGAACGTGATGATCGTCGATCTCGCCCGCAACGACCTGGGGCGCATCTGCGAGTACGGGACCATCGCCGTGCCGGCGCTGTTCGAGCTGGAGCAGCACCCCGGCTTGTTCCATCTCGTGAGCACCGTGACGGGCACCCTCCGACCCGAGGTCACCGTCGGTGATGTGTTTCGAGCGACCTTCCCGCCCGCTTCGGTCACCGGCTGCCCCAAGCCGCGGGTCCTCGACATCATCGAGACGCTCGAGCCGTCGCGGCGGGGCGTGTACTGTGGCGCCATCGGGTTCGTCGACGCCGACCGCGACGTCATGGACTTCAACGTGGCCATCCGTACGTTCACGTTCGCCCACGGGACGGTGTCGTTCGGCGTGGGCGGCGGCATAGTCGCCGACTCCGATCCCCGCGCCGAGTGGGAGGAGACCGAGCTCAAGGCGCGAAGGCTGCTCGCGGTGGCGCGGGGCGCAGGCTCGCGAGGGCACGGAGCACAGCTCTGAAGACGCTTGAAGTCCGGGGCGGGGACTATGCCTCCAGGAAGCGGCGCACGGCGACGGCCGAGCCGAGCGCTCCCACGACTATGCCCAGCAGCACCAGCCACACCGTCTGGCCGACGGCCAGCCCGTGGAGCGCGGTCGTCGGGATGAAGGCCGGAACCTGCGACCGCGCGAGCGTCTTGCCGGCGAAGAGGAGCAGCAACGCGATGAGCGCCCCCGACACGCCCGCGGCGACACCCTCGAGCATGAAGGGCAGCCGCACGAACCAGTTCGTCGCGCCGACGAGCTTCTGGATCTCGATCTCACGACGTCGCGCATAGATCGCGAGCTGCGTGGTGTTCGATATGAGCAGTATCGCTGCACCCAGCAACACGATGATCATCACGAACGAGAAGGTCCGCAGGAGGCCGGTGAACCGCACGAGCCTTTCGACGGTCTCGCGCTGGTCGACGACCTGGTCGATCGCCGGGTTGCGCTCGAGCGAAGACTTGATGGCGTCCACGCGCTCGGGATCGGCCAGCTCGACGCGGAACGAGGCCGGGAGGATGTCCTCGTCGACGTTCTCGTAGAGCGCCGGCTGGTCCCGATAGAGCTCCTTGAACTCCTTGAAGGCCTCGGCCTTGGAGATGTACGTCACGTCCTTCACGACATCGAGGCCCTCGAGCGTGCCCCGGACGTCCTGCTGCTGCGCGTCGGTGATCTCGTCGTTGAGGTAGACCGCCACCTCGATCTGACTCTCGATCTGTCCCGTGACGCTTCGCACGAAGTCCCCGAGCGTGAACACGCCCCCCAGCAGCAGGAGCGAAACGCCCGCCGTGAGGATCGCCGCGGCCGTCATCAGCTTGTTGCGACGAAGATTCGTCGTCGCTTCGCGGACGAAGTAGCCGACCTTGAGCGCCACGCTAGTCCCGTGGTCCGTACACACCGCGGTCTTGGTCTCGGACGACGTGCCCACCCTCGAGCTCAACGACTCGCCGGCGCATCGCGTCGACTATCGCGTGGTCGTGCGTGGCCATGAGGACCGTCGTGCCCGTCCTGTTGATCCTGTCGAGCAAACGGACGATCTCGAGCGATGTCGCCGGGTCTAGGTTCCCCGTGGGCTCGTCGGCGATCAGGATCTGCGGCCGGTTGACGAAGGCTCGTGCGATGGAGACCCGCTGTTGCTCTCCGCCGGACAGCTCGTGCGGCATCCTGTCGTGCTTGTCGGACAGACCCACCAGATCCAGCGTCTGTTGGACGAGAGGCCGAACCCGGGCCTCCGAGTAGCCGATCACCTCGAGCGCGAAGGAGACGTTCTCGTAGACCGTCTTGTTCTCGAGGAGCTTGAAGTCCTGGAATACGACGCCGAGCGCCCGCCTCAGGTAGGGAACCCGCCACCTGGGCAGCTTGTTCAGCGGCCGGCCGGCGACGAACACCTCGCCCTCGGAGGGCTCCTCGTCCTTCGTGAAGATCTTCGTGAGGGTCGATTTTCCCGACCCGGAGGGC
>JBOGXL010000205.1:0-4749 GCA_050694575.1 Actinomycetota bacterium
GACCGGGTAACCTTGTCACTCGAACCGGGGGGACGGGTGAGCGGCAACGACGTGCCCATCTTCGTGGTGGGCTTCCAGCGCAGCGGAACGACGCTCACACAGGCCTTGCTCGGCGCGCACTCACGGATCGGGGCGCCGCCCGAGATGCACTTCGTCTTCCGCGTCGCACGGTTCGCCGGCCGCTATGGGGACCTGACCGACGACGACAATCTTCGAAGCGTCGTGCACGACGCGCTGAACCCGCCGGCGAACCTCTTCGCGGAATGCGGGTACGACGAGGATCGTATCTTCGAGCGCGCGCGGCGAGGGGACAGGACGATGCGGAGTGTCCTCGATGCTGTTATGAGCGACTTCGCGGAGCGGCGTGGGAAGGCGCGCTGGTCCGAGAAGTCTCCCGGTCAGAGCATGGCCCAGGTGGAGAGTCTGTTCCCCGACGCGCAGATCATCCACATCGTTCGCGATCCCCGCGACGTGATCGCCTCATCACTCGCGACACCGTGGACGCGCAACACTGCGCACACACTCGCCCACCGCTGGCGACAGTTCACCGTCTCCAACGTCCGCCGCGGTCTGCTGGCGGGGCCGACGCGATTCCTCCAGCTTCGCTACGAGGATCTGACGCGCGACCCGGAAGCCGTACTTCGCGTCGTCTTCGCGTTCCTCGGAGAACGTTACGAACCTGAGATCCTGTCCGACCCCGACCGGCGGCGCGACACGATCGCTCCGTCCGCCGCACCCTGGCAGCGGCGGGCCCTCGAGGCTGTGACACCCCCGACGCCGAGTGGATGGCGTACGCGGCTGTCGCGGCGGGACCGGCTCATCGTCCAGAGCGTCTTCGATCGCGAGCTGGCGGTACTCGGGTACAGTCAGGCGCCCCGCAAGGCGATCGTCGCGGGTCGGGTCCTGGACCAGCCCATCCGGGCCTGGGACGCGATCCGCAAGCGCTGGGTCGGGCGACGTCTCGGGGATCCATCGCGTTTCGAGCTCGCGATCCGCGACTATCTCGAGGAACAGGCCCGGATCGTACAGAACCACGCCTGAGGCTCGGACCGCCTACCCGTAAGCTAGGGAACCGTCGTGCAACGAAAAGCCGATCTTCCGAACGTCATCGTCGTCGTGCTCGATACGGCGCGCGCCGACGCTTTCGAGCCGTACGGTGCGCCGGGCGGATCGTCGCCCACCGTCGCGCAGCTCGCCTCGACCGGAAGCGCCCATCCGCGAGTGATCGCTCCATGCAACTGGACGCTACCCTCTCATGTCTCGATGCTCACGGGCCTCCTTCCACGCACCGCCGGCCTCTCGGCCTTCCCCGGTGGGGATCAGAAGTACTGCCGTCCGGTCCTCGAGACGCACCGCGATCGGTGGCTGCCGGAGGTGTTCCGTCGCGCGGGTTACACGACGGCCGGCGCGAGCACGAACGTTTGGATCTCCAAACGCCTCGGCTTCGACATCGGCTTCGGCGAGTTCCACGACCTCGTTGGAAGGCGCGTGAAGCAGATGCACGACCCGAGCCTGTCGGCGCGGCTCCGGTGGTATGCACAAGCCTTCCTCGCTCGCATCGACGACGGCCTGTCGTCCGTGGACAGACAGATCGAGTCGTGGATGGCGGAATCGCACCGCCCGTTCTTCTGGTTCATCAACATCATCGAGTGCCACTCGCCGTACATGCCGCCGCACCCGTACAACGATCTCGGCCCCCTGGGACGCCTCCTGGGCGCCGAGGACGCACGGCGGTACCAGACGCTCACCGGTGTCTGGAAGTGCTGCGCGACGGGAGTGACGCCGCCGCGGCGGGCCCTCGACCGTATGCGTCGTCTGTACGACGGCTCGATCAGGATGATGGACGATTGGCTCGCGCGCCTGTGTGAGCGGCTCGACGGCCGGGGTGTGCTCGACGAAACGCTCCTCGTCGTGACATCGGATCACGGTGAGAACTTCGGTGAGGGGAACCTGATCGGCCACGCCGTGTCGCTCGACGACCGCCTGCTGTCCGTGCCGCTCGTCTTTCACGGGCCGGGAGCACCGGTTCCCGACGGCTCCGTCACGAGCCTCGCTTCACTCCCACGCCTGGTCGCCGAGGCCGTCGGCCTGGGCGAGCACCCGTGGTCGGCCGACGAGCTCCCGCGCGGTGCGGCCGTGGGGCAGTACGACATCGGCGCCGACCCCGATGATGACCGCTTCGGCATCATCCGCGACTGGGGCGCGACGGCCGAAGGCATCCGACGCTTCCAACAGCCAGGAACGGCTGCAACTGACGGTCGGTACAAGCTCGTCACCCTCGGGGACGACGAGCGGCTCTACGACCTACAAACCGATCCCTTCGAGGTGACGCCGAGACCACCGGCCGACGGGCCGCCCGACGTCGTCAAGACGCTTCGGGCTGCGCTGGCCCAGGCGCGCTCGACAGAATGGACGCCGGACGTGACTGCGCTCGGCTCACCGGATGCCGCGCCACCACAAGGCGAGGTCAAAGAGCTCGAGGATCGGATGCGGCTGCTGGGCTATCTGTAGGAGTCGACGCAGCCGGGTCGACCCGCCGCGCCTCGTACTCGGCCCCCAGATCGCAGACGCCGCGTCGGTGGGTGCTCGAGACATAGAAGGCCTGCGCTGGGGCCCGGACGTGCTCGATGTTCGTCTCTCCCCACCCCATCCAACAGCCGAGCGTATAGGTGCCGTTGGCGAGGTGGAGACCCATGCGGATGTCGAACTGTCCCTGCTCTCCGGCCTCGAAATCCCCGCTCTCGAGACCGACCGAACCTCCCCGATACACGAGGATGTTCGCCTGATTGGAGAGCCAGAAGCCGGCGATCGGATGGGTAACAGCCTTGCGTACACGGAAGTGCAGCCGGATTGTCATCATCGTCTTGGACTTGAAGGTCGCCGACGCCTTTCCCTCCTCGTTCAACAGCTCGATCCCGAGGATCTCGATCGGCGCGTCAGGCTGATCTCCTATCACCCCCTCGTCGTCGACGTTCCGAGCCACCTCGTCCCAGCTCACACGCAAGAGCTCGTGGTAGGTGTTGATGCCTTCGTCGGCCGGGCCCTCGAAGTAGGGCACACCCTTGTTCATGACGAGCACGCGGGAGCAGACTCGTCGGATCGAGTCGAGGTTGTGACTGACCACAAGGATCGTGGTCCCCAAGCTCTGTAGCTCGAGCATGCGGTCGAAGGAACGGGATTGGAACATCGCGTCACCGACGGCGAGGACCTCGTCGACGATGAGGACGTCGGGGTTCGACGACACCGCAACCGAGAAGCCCAGACGCGCCTGCATACCCGACGAGTAGAACTTCACCGGCGTGTCGATGAACTCCTCGAGCTCGGCGAAGCCCACGATATCGTCGAACGCCCCGTCGATCTCCTGCTCTGACATCCCGAGGATCGTCCCGTTGATGTAGATGTTCTCGCGCCCCGTCAGCTCCTCGTGGAACCCCACGCCCAGCTTCAGGAGCGGCGCCACGCGTCCCCGAACGGCGACCACTCCCTCCGTGGGCGCGGTCACGCCTGCGAGCATCGCCAGCATCGTGGACTTCCCGGCTCCGTTTCGACCGATCACCCCGACGGACTCGCCTGCTTGGACCTCCAGGTTCACGTGGCGCACGGCCCAGAGCTGGCTCCGGCGCTTACCGCGGCCGCGACGCATGACGCCCTGGATGAGCGTGGGCGTGTCCTCGTACTTCACGTAGCGTTTACCGACGTCTCGTAGCGAGACGATCGGCTCAGTGGTTGTCATGCGATGTCGTCACCCGTGCCTTACAACAGATCCGTGAACACACGGTTGTATCGCCGGTAGAGCACGAGGGCGACGGCCAGGAGCCCCACGCTCCACGCCAAGGAGGACGCAATGAGCGCCCACTCGATGGGCCAGCCGACGATCGCCGATCGGAAGAGGTAGACCATCCCGGTCGCGGGATTGATGGTCATGGCCAGCCGGAGCAGCCCGTCGCCGGCTCGCGAGATCGGGAAAAACACGGCCGATCCCCAGAACCACGCCTGCATCGCTGCGCCGACGATGAACGACGTGTCCCGGAAGTACACCTGCATGGCCGCGAACAGCAGTGCGAAGGCCGAGGCGAGCAACACCATGAGGGCGACGGCGGGGATGAGCAGGACGATCTCCGGGCCGATCCCCTGGCGAAAGACCAGCGCCGCGACCACCACGATAGCGACGCGATGCCCGAACCCGTACAGATTGCTCCGCACCAAGACGAGCGGAAGGATCGCCCGCGGGAAATAGACCTTCGTCGCAAGATTGCCGCCGCCGGTGATCGCGTTGACGGAACCGCTGACGGTGTTGGAGAAGAAGAGCCACGGGGTGATCCCGGACAGCATGAAGACCGGGAAGCTGATCCCCGGCGTCGAGAACCGGATGATCTTCGTGAAGATGATTGAGAGCACCGTCGCTTGGATGAGCGGCACGGCGATAACCCAGAGCAGACCGAAGGAGGGACGACGGTAACGAACGTGGAAGTCGCGTCTGGCCAAGAGGCGGATGAGCTTTCGCTTCTCCCAAACCTCGGTGACCAGCTCGCGGATCGGCGTCGCAGCACCGCGCAGCTCGAATCCTTGCGCCTTCGTCTTCATGAGTAAGAGTCGCCCTCGTCTCGCTACGCGAACGGGAAGCTGTCGCGTTGCCTCGATGTCATAATGCCGAACATGTTACGACGACGTCGCCATGCGAACGAGACACCGAGCCACGTCCTCGGCGAACCGCCGATGGAGGCACGTCATCTCGTTCTCATCGTGCTC
>JBOGXL010000206.1:0-2948 GCA_050694575.1 Actinomycetota bacterium
GCTATCACGTTCGCGTCGTCGTGCTCGACGCACTGGTGCGCGGTGTACGTCTCGTTGGCTTGGGAGCAGCGGATGCCTTTGAGCTTGTTGGCGGCGATCACCGCACCGGCCCCCGAGCCGCAGACGATGATCCCGCGGTCGGCTTGCCCGTTGCGCACGGCTTCACCGACGGCCTTCGAGATGTCCGGGTAGTCGACCGGGTCGGCGCTGTCCGTCCCGACGTCGAGGACGTCGTGCGCGTCTTCGGAGAGCAAGGCGAGGAGATGGTCCTTGATCCCGAAGCCGCGGTGATCGACGCCCAGGGCCACGCGCATGGGGCCTATTCATACCTCGCCGCAGACACCCGCCGGGCCGCCCCCGGATTGACAGACGCACCACGGGCGTGCTAGCACTCCTATAAGCTGAGTGCTAAAGGTACAGGTCCTAGGGAGGTAGAGGCATGCCTGCGAAGTTGATCACGTACTCCGCGGACGCCCGCCGCGCCCTCGAAGAGGGCATGAACAAGCTGGCGGACGCCGTCCGGGTAACGCTGGGGCCCAAGGGCCGCAACGTCGTTCTGGAGAAGAAGTGGGGCGCTCCCACCATCACCAACGACGGCGTGACCATCGCCAAGGAGATCGAGCTCGAAGACCCGGCCGAGAAGATCGGTGCCGAGCTCGTCAAGGAAGTAGCGAAGAAGACCGACGACGTCGCCGGTGACGGCACGACGACGGCCACGGTTCTCGCCTGGGCGATGGTTCGCCATGGGCTGCAGAACCTGGCCGCCGGCGCGAACCCCATGTCGCTGAAGAAGGGCATCGAGAAGGCCGTCGAGGCGGCCGTCGACTCGATCCGCAAGGCGGCTCGCGAGACGGACTCCAAGGAAGAGATCGCGCACGTGGGCGCCGTGTCCGCGGCCGACCCCGAGATCGGCGACATGATCGCCGAAGCCATAGAGAAGGTCGGCAAGGACGGCGTCATCACCGTCGAGGAGTCGCAGACCTTCGGCATGGAGCTGGAGCTCGTCGAGGGTATGCGCTTCGACAAGGGCTACATCTCGCCGTACTTCGTGACCGACCCCGATCGCATGGAGGCCGTCCTCGAGGACCCCTTCGTCCTCGTGGCCAACCAGAAGATCTCGAACGTGCGGGACCTGCTTCCCGTGCTCGAGAACGTCATGCAGTCCGGGAAGTCGCTGGCCGTCATCGCTGAGGACGTCGAGGGTGAGGCCCTCGCGACGCTCGTCGTGAACAAGATCCGCGGCACGTTCAAGTCGGTGGCGGTGAAGGCGCCCGGCTTCGGCGACCGCCGGAAAGCGATGCTTCAGGACATCGCGATCCTCACGGGCGGACAGGTCATCTCCGAGGAGCTCGGTATCAAGCTCGAGAACGTCTCCCCGGACATGCTCGGCAAGGCCCGCAAGATCGTCGTGACGAAGGACGAGACGACGATCGTGGAGGGCGGCGGCTCGGCCGACGACATCAAGGGCCGCATCAAGCAGATCCAGAACGAGATCGAGCGGACCGACTCCGACTACGACCGCGAGAAGCTGCAGGAGCGGCTGGCCAAGCTGTCCGGCGGTGTCGCGGTCATCCGCGTCGGCGCGGCCACCGAGGTCGAGCTCAAGGAGAAAAAGCACCGCATCGAGGACGCCGTCCAGTCGACGAAGGCCGCTGTGGAAGAGGGCATCGTGCCCGGAGGCGGTGTCGCGCTGCTCCGCGCAACCGACGACGTCGAGAAGGCCGCCCAAGCCCTCGAAGGCGACGAGCGGACGGGTGCGTTCATCGTGCGCAAGGCGCTCGAGGAGCCGCTCAAGCAGATCGCCGTCAACGCGGGCTTCGAGGGCGGCGTCGTGATCGAGAAGGTGCGAGGCCTGAAGGCCAACGAGGGCTTCAACGCCGCCACCGGCGAGTACGGTGACATGTACAAGTTCGGCGTGCCCGACCCGGCGAAGGTGACGAGGTCGGCACTGCAGAACGCAGCGTCGATCGCCGCGCTCTTCCTGACGACGGAAGCGCTCGTGGCGGAGAAGCCGGAGAAGAGCCCGGCCGCGCCGGGCATGCCGCCGGGAGGCGGCATGGGCGACATGGACTTCTAGCCGCAGGAGTACCGGCAGATCCTGGAACGGGCCCTCCGGGGCCCGTTCCGCTTTTTTCGGGGCCCGCGCGGGCGATACTGAAGATAGACATGGGCGTTGGCGCGCGACCGTTGCGCGAGCGAGAGTTCGAGGCGATCTGCGACCGCAAGATGGCCGACTTCCGGCACAAGGCGCCCCGACTCGCGGTGTTTCACCTCGACCCGGACGTCTTCTTCGACGCCGCCTCCGACGACTCCGACATCCGCCTGGCCGTCGACACCGGGTTCATCACGACTATCTCCGACGGGCTCAGGGACCCCGTGCTCGTCCGGATGGACGACCGCGAGGTCTTCACGTGCCCGGCGCTCGCCCTCAAGGTGCTCGCCGATGAGCCGCCGGAGATCCACCGCGCCTTCGTCGAGGGCGCGTTCATGCGCAAGCTCTTCCGGTTCTTCGTCCCGGCTGCGTTCGAAGGTGGCGAGCCGTGGGAAGTGGCCGACCAGGTCCGAGAGATCATGCAGCGCCACTTCGCCTTCCAGCTCATCGCCTGCGAGTCGGTGCTGGCCGAGGCGGCCTAGTGCCGAAGGGACTCACGCGTAGGTCCTACACCTCGGATAGGCTGCTTTTTTTCTCGAGGAGGACGGATGGCTGAGATCGAGATTGGCATGGGCAAGTCGGCTCGACGGGCCTACGGGTTCGATGAAGTCTCCATCGTTCCCCCGCGGCGTACGCGCGACCCCGACGACGTCGACATCGGTTGGGAGCTCGACGCGTGGCAGTTCGGGCTGCCTCTCATGGCGTCGGCGCAGGACTCCGTCGTCTCGCCGTCGACGGCGATCGAGATCGGCCGGCTCGGTGGTCTCGCCGTCCTCAACCTCGAGGGGCTGTGGAC
>JBOGXL010000207.1:0-3866 GCA_050694575.1 Actinomycetota bacterium
AAGAAGACGTCGACGCGCTCACCGTCCTCGAACCCGCGGAGCTCGAGGAAGGGGCTCATCCCGACCGGACCAGACGTCGGCATCGACTCGACCTGGGGACCGAACAGCGCCTGCGTACCACCGCGCGCCAAGAATCGGTAGCCGGCCGCGAGCGCGGTGATGACGGCGATCGCGACGAGGGTTCCCTGCGCTATCGGGCGCGCGTACCGTCGCACCTTGCCGGAGATGATCCGCGACGAGTGCGGGTACATCAGCGCGCTCCGGTCATCGACGGCCTGCCCTCCGGCGAGTTCATCGGGCTACAGTAAGGCCTATGCGGAAGAGCCTCATAGGCAGTGCGCGGGGTTCGGGGGGCGCAGCGCCCCCGCTGCGATGAGCTCTACCTTGAAGATCCATGGACTCGTTCGCCGGGGCGCCGACCCCGTCGAGGGCGCCTACATCACGCTCAGCCAAGGCGAGACCTTTATCGCTGAACGTCGCACGGGCCCGGACGGTTCCTACGAGTTCCACACCACGCCCGGCGCGTGGATCCTCGTGTGCCGGACGTCGGGCGCCGATCCTGTTCGGCGCGAGGTCGACTCGGGGGCCGGGGAGCTCGAGGCGAGCTTCGAGCTCTAGGCTCTCGTACGCGTGCCCACCGCGAAGACCGTCGTCGTCATCCCCGGCGACGGCATAGGACCGGAGATCTGGTCGGCCACGCAGCCTGTGCTCGATGCGGCCTTGGAACGTGCCGGCGACAACCGCGCCGTCTGGGAGGAGTGGCCGGCCGGCGAGCGCGGTTTGGAAGAGTCGGGCGACCCGCTCCCCCGGACGACGCTCGAGGCCATCGGCCGGCATCGCGTCGCGCTGAAGGGACCGCTGACCACGCCCGTGGGCTCGGGCTTCCGATCCATCAACGTCGCCCTGCGTCTGCACTTCGACCTCTATTCCAACGTGCGGCCCATCCGCTGGCTCCCGGGCATCGCCACACCGGTACGCCACCCGGAGCGGATCGACGCCGTCCTCTTCCGGGAGAACACCGAGGACGTCTACTCGGGATACGAGCTCGAGCCGGGGACGCCCGAGCTGTTGGCGCTCGCCGCTTTCTGTCGCGAGCGCTTCCGGTGGCCGATCCCGGCCGACGCCGGTGTCGGACTGAAGCCGATCTCCGAATCGGCGTCGAAGCGGCTCGTGCGGGCCGCGTTGCGCTTCGCCGTCGGCGAGAAGCGCCGATCCGTGACGCTCGTGCACAAGGGCAACATCCAGAAATTCACCGAGGGCCGCTTCCGCACGTGGGGGTACGAGGTCGCTCACGAGGAATTCCGGGACGCGTGCCGGATCGAGGGCGTGGATGACGATGACGACGGACGCGTCATCGTGCGCGACCTTCTCGCCGACGCCTTCCTCCAGGAGATCCTCATCCATCCCGAACGCATCGACGTGATCGCGACAACGAACCTCAACGGCGACTACATGTCCGAAGCGCTGGCGGCGCAGGTCGGCGGCGTCGGCGTGGCTCCCGGCGGCAACGTCAACGAGGAGGCCGGGCGCGGCATCTTCGAGCCCGCCCACGGGACCGCACCGACGATCGTCGGCCAAGACGTCGCGAACCCTATCGCGTTGATGCTCTCCGGCGGGATGCTGTTCGACTTCTTGGGTTGGCGGGACGCCGGCGACCTCGTCCGGAGCGCCGTTCACGACGTGGTCGCCGCCGGCACGGGAACGCCCGATCTCGGATTGGCCGAACAGGTCGGGACAAACGCCTTCGGCCGAGCCGTCGCCGCCGCTATCGGCTAGCTCGCCGTGGTCGAGGGGGCCGGGTACGCCCTGGAGTCCTCGTAGGCGTCGATGTCCGAAGCGCTCGCGAGCGTGATCGCTATGTCATCGAGGCCGTTGAGCAAGCGATGCTTGATGTCGGGGTCGATGTCGAAGGGCACTACCTTCCCGCCGAGCATCACTTGTTGGGCCTCGAGGTCGATCTGGCACCCCTCCGCCCCCATGAGCGGCCGCACGTCCTGTTCGGGGAGCACGATGGGCAGCAGTCCGTTCTTCGTCGCGTTCGTGTAGAAGATGTCGCCGAACGACGGGGCGATGACGGCGTCGTAGCCGGCTTGCTGGATGGCCCAGACGGCGTGCTCACGTGACGAGCCACAACCGAAGTTCCGTCCGGCCACGAGGATCGGCCCCTTCTCGAGCGAGATCTCGCCGTCGTTGACCCAGTCGAAGAAGAGGAACTCGCCGAAGCCCGTGCGTTCGATCCGCTTGAGGAACTGCTTGGGGATGATCTGATCGGTGTCGACATCGGCTCGGTTCAGTACCGCGATCTTGCCCTCGATAGTCCGCACAGGATTCACGCCGTGTTCCTTTCGCTTTTGAGGCTCTTGCGCGCTCCCGCGCGCTCCCGGTTAGATCGGGGGGCGGCCGCGCTTCGCGCGGCGGCTTCGCTTCGCTTCGCTGCCCCCCGAGCCCCCCACGGCCGCCTTGGCTTGGTGCTCATCGTTGCCAGTCCCGTATATCGACGAAGTGGCCCTCGATCGCTGCCGCCGCGGCCATCTGCGGACTGCACAGGTGGGTCCGTCCCAGACGTCCCTGCCTGCCCTCGAAGTTGCGGTTGGACGTCGATGCACAGCGTTCCTTCGGCTGCAAGATGTCCGGGTTCATCCCCAGGCACATCGAGCACCCCGACTCGCGCCACTCGAATCCGGCCGCGGTGAATACACGGTCCAGGCCCTCGGTCTCGGCTTGCGCCTTCACCTGTTGGGACCCCGGGACGACCATCGCGCGCACGCTGGAGGCCACGCGCTTGCCGTCCACTACCGACGCGGCCGCCCGAAGGTCTTCGATCCGGGAGTTCGTGCACGATCCGATGAACACGCGATCGAGCCCGATGTCGGTCAGCTGGGTGCCGGGTTCCAGGCCCATGTATGCGAGCGCCCGCTCGCCCGTCTCCGTAGTCGGTTGCGGCACGCGGTCCGTCACCTCGGCGACCTGACCTGGGGTCGTCCCCCACGTGACCATGGGCGCGAGCGACGCGGCGTCGACGGTCTCCTCACGGTCGAACGAGGCACCGGCCTCGGTCGGGAGGGCACGCCATCGTTGCAGGGCCTCGTCCCACGCTCCACCGGATGGCGCCGCCGGTCTTCCCTCGAGGTAGGCGTAGGTGGTGTCGTCCGGGGCGATCATCCCGGCCCGGCCGCCGCCCTCGATGGTCATGTTGCAGATCGTCATGCGGCCTTCCATCGACACGGACTCGATGGCGGGACCGGCGTACTCCACGACGTGGCCGACGAACCCGTCCGTGCCCATGCGGCCGAGCGTTGCGAGGATCAGATCCTTCGGCGTCACTCCGAACCCGAGCCGGCCGTCGTAAACGATGCGCATTTGGTGCGGGCGCTTCTGGACCAGGCACTGCGTCGCGAGCACGTGTTCCACCTCCGACGTCCCGATGCCGAAAGCGAGCGCTCCGAACGCCCCGTGCGTGGAGGTGTGACTGTCTCCGCAGACGATGGTCATCCCCGGCTGCGTGAGGCCGAGCTCGGGGCCTATGACGTGAACTATGCCGCGTCGATCCGAGCCGACGGAGTAGACGGGGATCCCGAACTCTTCGCAGTTGCGCTCCAGGGCCTCGACCTGCCGGCGCGACAGCTCATCGGAGATCTGTTGCGCCACGGGGATCCACTCCGTTGGGACGTTGTGGTCGGCGGTCGCAACGGTGCGGTCCGGACGACGCACCTTCCTGTTCGTCAGGCGCAGGCCGTCGAAGGCTTGGGGCGACGTCACCTCGTGAACGAGGTGGAGGTCGACGTAGATGAGCCCGTCGCGAACCTCGTGCTGCTCCCAGATCTTGTCGAACAAGGTCTTGCTCATCACGCCCTCCGTAGCCCCGA
>JBOGXL010000208.1:0-1704 GCA_050694575.1 Actinomycetota bacterium
TCGGACTGGTGGTCGAGCGGGCTCAGAAGTGTGTCGACGCGGGAATGTTCCCGGACGAGGACGCGTTCTTCCTGGCATGCGGGCTGTGGTCCTCCGTCCACGGGATCACGTCGCTCCTTATCGCGAAGCCCTGGTTCCCGTGGCCCGACGTTGAGCGCCTGGTGGATCATGTCATCGACACCCATTGCCTCGGTCTGACGACGAGAGGAGCCGGTTCGTGAGTCCGTTGTTCTCAGGCGATTCGCGCCGGAAGGTCTTCATCCTCCTGACGATGTGCTTCGCGCTGTTCATGGCGATGCTCGACAACACCGTAGTGAACGTCGCGCTGCCGACGATCAGCCGCGATCTGGGCGCCGGTGTGAGCGGCCTCCAATGGACGGTTGATGGATATGTGCTCGCCTTCGCGACGCTGCTCCTCACGGGCGGCATCCTGGGCGACAAGTACGGACGCAAGCGCATGTTCATGTCCGGCCTGGTGATCTTCACGCTGGCTTCGCTGCTCAGCGGACTGTCGCAGACGACCGGCCAGCTGATCGGCTCCCGCGCCCTCCAGGGCGTCGGAGCGGCGCTGCTCATGCCGGGGACGCTCTCGATCCTCACCGTCACCTTCCCCCCGAGCGAACGCGCGAAGGCGATAGGCATCTGGGCCGGCGTCTCCGGACTGGCTCTGGCTCTCGGTCCAACGGCCGGTGGGCTGCTCGTCGAGCACGTCGGATGGGAGTCGATCTTCTTCCTGAACGTGCCCATCGGTTTGCTCGCGTTGGGCGTCGCTTCCCGGGTGGTCGGTGAGTCGCGTGTCGACGAGGCGCGTCACCTGGATGTCGGCGGACTCCTCCTCGGAACCGCGGGGCTTTTCTCGCTGACTTACGCGTTGATCGAGGCGAACCAACGGGGGTGGGACGACCCACTGATCGTCGGCACGCTGGTCGGCGGTCTGGGGTTCCTCGCGTTGTTCCTTCTGTGGGAACGTCGAACGCCGCGATCGATGATGCCGCTCCACTTCTTCCGCATCCCGGCGTTCTCGGCCGGCAACGCCGTGGCCCTGTCGCTCTCGCTCGGGATGTTTGGGACCTTCTTCTTCTTCAGCCTGTACATGCAGCTCGTCCGCGGCTACTCGCCGCTGGCGACGGGTGTTCGGATCCTGCCGTTGACCGGGATGATCTTCTTCGTCGCTCCACAGGCCGGACGCTTCGCGCAACGCTTCGGCTCCCGATGGCCGATGACGATCGGGCCGATCCTGGCGGGCACCGGCTTGTTCATCGTGAGCCGGTCCGGCGTCGACACGCCGTACCCGCTCATGGCGCCGTTCCTCTCGGTCATGGGCATCGGCATGGGGATGACGATGGCGCCGATGACCGCGGCGGTGATGAACGCCGTCGGGCCTCAGCGTGCCGGTGTGGGCTCGGCGACCACGAACACGTCACGGGAGGTGGGCGGGCTCCTCGGTATCGCCTTGCTCGGAACTCTTCTGACGACGCAGTTGCGCGAGTCGTTCGCGTCGGCGATAAGCACGCTCGGCCTGGAGACGGCACAGCAAGCGGAGATCATCGCGTCGGCGGGACACCTTCGGCTCGATCCGGGTTCGCTTCAGGGTCTCCTTCCCGCGCAGGCCGAGGCGATCAGGGACGCCTTCGCTGCCGCGTTCATCGACGGCTTCCGGCTGGCCGGTGCGGTGGCTGCCGGCTTCGTCGTCCTGGCCGGGAT
>JBOGXL010000209.1:0-7228 GCA_050694575.1 Actinomycetota bacterium
CCGCTTCCCCCGGGTCATATAAGGGTCTAACAGTACCGGTCCGGCCAAAGTTCGGGAGCCGGCCGCCGGCCGCTACGTCCGTCGGTAGCGCGACACGGTGAACGGGATGAACACCACCAACAGACCGGCCCCCCAGGCGAGGGCCTTCCAGCCGTAGGCCCCGATAGGTCTGTCCAGGACGAGGGCCCGGACGGCCTCGGCCGTCACGCCGACGGGCTGGTTCTTCGCGAAGCCTTGGAGCCATCCCGGCATCGTGAAGACGGGGACGAAGAGCCCGCTCGCGAAGATGAGCGGGAAGATCCAGACGAACCCGGCAGCCTGAACCGACTCGGGATCGCGCAACGTCAGGCCGATGGCCGCACCGATCCAGCTGAGCGTGTACCCGAACAGCAGAAGGATCGCGAGCGCGGCTATCGCCTCGAGCGGGCTCCCGGCGATGCGGAAGCCGATCGCGCTGCCCACGCCGTACATCAAGAGCAGGACGAAGAAGTTCCGCGTGATGTCGGCGAGGGTTCGGCCGGCGAGCACGGCGGAACGAGCCATGGGAAGACTGCGGAACCTGTCGATGAGCCCCTTGTTGAGGTCCTCGGCGATACCGATGCCTGTGTTCATCGCGCTGAAGGCCACGATCTGCACGAGGATCCCAGGCATGAGGAAGTTCACGTACTTGACGCCGGGTGTGCGGATGGCGCCTCCGAACACGTAGGTGAACAACAGGACGAACATCACGGGCTGGATCGTCGAGAAGACGAGCAGTTGCGGAACCCGGAACATGTGGATGAGATTGCGCTTGGCGACGGTGAGCGCGTCGGCCACCGTCCACCGGAGGCGATCGGAAGGTGTTAGAGCGAGAGCCATTACGAATCCTCCTCAGCCACGTGGCCGGTCAGTGTCATGAACACGTCGTCGAGCGTCGAGCGCCGGACGTTGAGATCGACGATCTTCACACCGGCTTTGTCGAGGCGACGCACCGCATCGGCGACGACGCCCGATCCGTTCGAGACGGGAACGCTCAAGCTCGTCGGCTGCAGAGCCGGATCGCCGACCGTGATGGGAGCCAGTGCCTCGAGCGCGAGAGACACGTCCATCTTCCGGCGCACCTCGAGATCGATGTACTCGCCGCCGATCTTCCGTTTGAGCTGATCGGACGTCCCTTCGGCGATCACTTTGCCGTGGTCGACGACGCTGATGCGGTCGGCCAAACGGTCGGCTTCGTCCAGGTACTGCGTCGTGAGGAGCAACGTCGTGCCGTCGCGGACGAGGCCCTCGATGATCCCCCACAGCGCACGGCGGCTCACCGGGTCGAGCCCGGTCGTCGGCTCGTCGAGGAAGAGGACCCGCGGACGGTTGACCAGACTCGCCGCCAGGTCGAGCCGCCGCTGCATACCGCCGGAATACGTCTTGATGGTCCGTCCCGACGCCTCCGAGAGATCGAAGCGCTCGAGCAGCTCTTCGGCGCGGCTGCGGGATTCGGCCTGCGAGAGGTGGTACAGACGGCCGACCATGCGCAGGAACTCGGCCCCCGTGAGGTTGTCGTCGACGGCCGTGAACTGTCCGGTCAGGCCTATCGAGGCGCGCACCACGTCGGGCTCCTGCGTGACGTCGTGGCCGAGCACGAAGGCGCGGCCGGCGTCGGGTTGCAGGAGCGTCGTGAGGATGCGCACGGCCGTCGTCTTGCCGGCGCCGTTGGGGCCGAGGAGCCCGACGACGGTTCCTTCCGGGACGACGAGGTCGATGCCGCACAGCGCCTGCACCTTCCCGAAGGACTTCTCGAGCCCCTCTGCGACTATCGCGTCGCCGGCTTTCCTGGGTCGTTTGGCCATAGGGGGGAACCTCCTCGAGCGCGAGACCTGCGCCTTGATCCTTGAAGACCTCAATCTTATACTTCAATAGTTGAAGTCGTCAAGTATATGGGCTACTCTTTGAACAACATGGGAACGCGGGTCGACCGCAGCGCCGACGTCTCCGATCTCCTCGTCGACCTCGTCGATGCGATGCGCCAGCACTTCATCGCCGTCGCCGCGGACCTCGACCTTACCCCTCCGCAGCTGGGTGTGCTGAAGCACCTCGACGAGCCGCTGCCCATAAGTCACGTCGCCACCGGCATGGGCTGCGACGCCTCGAACATCACGTGGATGACGGACAGGCTCGAGCAGCGGGGACTCGTCGAGCGGCGCCCGGATCCGCCGGATCGACGGGTGAAGCAGCTCGCGCTCACGGAGGCCGGACGACGACTACGCCGGCAGATGCGACGCTTCTCACGCGGTTACTCGGGCGCTAACAACGAACGACGCCCTACCCCTCGTCGATACGCACCTCGTGCAGCACGACGTCGTCGCGCGGCCGGTCCGAGTGGTCGGTATCGACGTTGGAGATGACGTCGGCTACGTCCTGGCCCTGGACGACCTCGCCGAAGATGGTGTGCCGGCCGGTCAGGTGCGGCGTCGGCGCGACGGTGATGAAGAACTGCGAGCCGTTGGTGTTAGGCCCGGCGTTGGCCATCGCGAGATAGCCCGCTCCATCGAAGCGCGGGCCGGCGTCCACCTCGTCACCGAACTCATAGCCCGGGCCGCCGCGCCCGGTCCCCGTGGGGTCACCGCCTTGGATCATGAAGCTCGGGATGACGCGGTGGAAGATCGTGCCCGCATAGAGGGACTCGCCGGACTTGGTCGCGCCCGACTCCGGGTCCGTCCAGTCCTTGGCACCTGTGGCGAGCCCCACGAAATTGGCGACCGTCTCCGGAGCCGTGTCCTCGAGCAGCCGAAAGCGGACATCTCCCTTGTTCGTGACGAAGGTTGCGTAGGTAGTCATCCCCACTCCTTCCCGATGAGGGCTTGCGAGACCCCCAATAATGCAGGCATGGGCTTCGATGTGCGATGGGACGACCCGGCCGACGCGGCCTGCAGCTGGCGGCGCGCCCAGTCACAGCCTCCCACACGGCTCTATCAGGACGTCCTCAGCGGCTACTACGAGGCCGCACGCGGCTGTTACGAGCGGACGGGTACCCCGATGGCGAGGGAGCATATCGTCCGGTGGGTCGACGGCTGGCCGTACGTCCGGGGGCCGGAAGCCGACGAAGACTCGGCACAGCGCCTCGCCGAGCACGGCCGCCACATCCAGGGCTACGCCGACAAAGGCGACAGCTACTACGTCTCCGAGCTCCGTCCCGAGGTTGTCGGGATCGTCGAAAGGCTGCGGAAGCACCCGCGCATCTCGGCCCCCATCGACGTCCTCGTCGCGCACGTCCAAGAGTGCATCGACGCGTACGCCCACATCATGGGCGACCTCCACTGGCGGTTCGCCGGCGCCATCGCTGCCTCCGGCCGGACGCCGTTCTTCTGGCCGGCGCTCTACAACGAGATCACCGGACGTCCGGAGGCCGAGGCCGCGACGCTGCTCGGCGGGCTCGCGAACGAGATGGCGAAGACCATCCGGGACATGCAGAAGCTCGCGAGGCTCGTGCGCGCAGACGACAGATTGCGCAAAGCGGTCGAGTCCAAAGATCTCTCGGCCCTCGAACAGGACGGACCGTATTTCCAGAAGTTCGGCTCGGGTTTCCGGAGCTTCCTCCGCCGCCACGGGGTGCGCTGCGGACACGGATACGGATCGAAGTCGGCGCTCGAGACGCCCACGTGGCGGATGCAGCCCGAGATCCCGCTCGGGCTGATAGCCACGTACGCGCGCTCCGATCTCGATGCCGCCGAACGCAAGGAGAAGGATGCGGCTCGTGAACGAAAACGTCTCACCAATGCTGTTCGCCGTGAGCTTCGCGGTGATCCCGAGCGATCGGCGCGCTTCGACGCGGCCCTCGAACAAGCCAAGGTCTACGCGACACGGATCGAAGACCACAACCATTGGATGGACCAGAGCGCACCCGGCATCCTGCGCGAAGCCGTCGGGCTCCTGGGCCGCCGTCTGGTCCGCGACGGTCTGATCGACCATCCCGATGACGTCATGCACCTCTCGAGCGATGAGCTCGCCCGGCTCGGCCGGAGCGAGCTCGGCCGGGACCTCCGGCAGCTCGTCGCCGAGCGCCGGCGGGAACTCGACGCGGCGGCCGCGCGTCCGGCTCCTGGCCACATCGGAGCCGAAGCCGAAGGCGAGCTGATCCCCGAACGGTTCGCCCCGACGGGGGCCGGTCTCGAAGGCAAGGTGCTGCACGGCATCCCCGCATCGTCGGGACGCTACGAGGGCCGCGCGCGCGTGGTTCCACCGGCCCTCGAGCCGCCCGACCTCGACGACGGCGACATCCTGGTCGCGATAGACGCCGGGCCGTCGTGGACGCCGGTCTTCGCCGTGCTCGGCGCGGTGGTCCTGGATCGCGGCGCGGCCTTCCAGCACGCGGCGGTGATGGCGCGCGAGTTCGGGATCCCCGCCGTCGTCGGGACGAAAGACGCGACCAAAGCGATAGCCGACGGCGAGACGATCACCGTGGACGGCGACGCGGGGATCGTGGCGCTCTAGACCGGGATCGGGAAGATCGACGGGAGCCAGCCGGCTTCGGCGATGGACTTCTCCCGCTGCGCTGCCCCCATGGGCGCAAAGGTGTCGGCGGCGTCGACGGCCATGCGCAGCAAGGTCAGATCACCCGGCGTACAGATGCCGTGCACACCGGGGACGGACAGGGTAAAGGTGACACCGCGGTGGACGTCGTCCGGGGAGTCGAAGGGCTCGTACCACGTCGTGGCGAACCGGTCCCCTTCGGGCCACGGCTTGCGTGCCACCGACTTGATGGCCATGACACCGACATCACGCTCCGCGCACAGCTCGAGGAGGGCCTCGGCGTCACGCCGGTAGTCGGGATCGGCCCACATGCGCGCATTCACGGGAAACATGACGGTGTCGAGATCCCAACGCCGAAGCGCCTCCAGGTGCGCGGCCGGAGCACCGTCGTTGTGTCCGGTGATGCCCGTGAAGCGGACGACGCCCTCGTCGCGTGCCCGCAGGATCTCCTCGGCGGCACCCACGCGATCCTCGAGGACATCGAGATCCGTGACGGCGTGCAGCTGGTACAGGTCGAAGCTCTGCGTCTGCAGCTTCGTCAGCGACTCCTCGATCTGGGCCCGGACGCCGTCGGGGTTGCGTCGGGTGGTCTTGCAGCCCACGAAGACCTCGTCGCGCACCGCCGGGAGCAGGGGGCCGATGAGGTCCTCGGCAGCGCCGTAGCGCGGCGCGATGTCGAGATGGTTCACCCCGCGGGAGAGTGCGTCGAGGAAGCCGACCTCGGCCTCCTCGGCCGTGCACCGGGCAAAGGCCGCTCCTCCGAGGATGGCGACGGCGGACTCTTGTCCCGTCCGCCCCAGCCGTCGGCGCTCCACGTCCGAAATAGTCGCGCGCCGTAGCGCACGGCGTCTACCCGCGGGCTTTCGCGCCCTTCGCGTGGCGGCGTCGGCCGGCGATGTCGAGGATGCGCTTGCGGAGCCGGATCGACCCCGGCGTGAGCTCGACGAGCTCGTCGGAGGACACGAACTCGAGTGCCTGCTCGAGGGAGAGGATCCGCGGTGGCACGAGCCGTACTGCTTCGTCGGCCGACGCGGCACGGATGTTCGTCTTCTGCTTCTCCCTCGTGGGGTTGACGTCCATGTCCTCCTGGCGGGCGTTCTCGCCGACGATCATCCCCTCGTACACCTCGGTCCCGGGTGCGACGAAGAGCTCGCCGCGTTCCTGCAAAGAGTCCAGGGCGTGCGACGTCGTCAGACCGGATCTGTCCGCGACGAGCACGCCCGTCACGCGGTGGCGGATCTCGCCGGCCCACGGCTCGTAGGACGCGAACACGTGATGAAGGATCGCCGTTCCCTTCGTGTCGGTGAGGAGCTGCGCTCGGAAGCCGAGCAACCCGCGGGCGGGCACGCGGAACTCCAGACGCACCCACCCCGTCTGGTGATTGGTAAGGGAGGCCATGCGTCCCTTGCGCAGCGACAGCTGCTCGGTCACGACGCCGATGAACTCTTCCGGGACGTCGATGGTGACGTCCTCGAAGGGCTCGGAGATCTTGCCGTCGCGCTCGCGGACTATCACCTCGGGCTTGGAGACCTGGAGCTCGTACCCCTCGCGGCGCATCTGCTCGATGAGGATGGCGAGCTGGAGCTCGCCGCGGCCCTGCACCTCGAAGGTGTCGGGTGCGGACCCGGGCATCACGCGGATCGAGACGTTGCCGAGCGTCTCGCGATCGAGGCGCTCGGCGAGGTGACGCGACGTGAGGAACTTGCCCTCCCGGCCCGCCAAGGGCGAGGTGCTCACGCCGAACTCCATGTGCAGGCTCGGCTGATCGACGCGCATGTACGGAAGCGGACGCGGGTCGGACGGGTCGGCGATCGTCTCCCCCACCAAGACGTCGCCCAGGCCGGCCACGGCCACGATGTCACCGGGCTCGGCTCTCTCGGCGGGGGCCCAGCCCAGGCCGGAGGCGACGAGGAGCTTGGTCACGCGTTGCGGCGGGCGCGGCTCGCCGTCGCCGAGGACCACCACGTTTGCACCGTCGGAGATGGAGCCGTTGCGGACCCGGCCGATGGCCAGGCGCCCGACGTACGGATCGGCGTCGAGGTTCGAGACGATCATCTGCAGGGGTTGGTCCGCGTCGTAGGTCGGCGCCGGAACCGTCGCGATAATGGAGTCGAAGAGCGGCGCGAGTCCGTCGGCGAGCTTGTCCGGCGAGGGGCCGGCCCGGCCTTCGCGCGCGTTCGCGTACACGATGGGGAACTCGATCTGTGCTTCCGTCGCGTCCAGGTCGAAGAAGAGCTCGTACACCTCCTCCAGAACCTGGTCCGGACGCGCGTCCCGTCGGTCCACCTTGTTCAGACAGACGACGATCGGGAGGCCGAGGTGCAGTGCCTTGTGCAGGACGTAGCGCGTCTGCGGCAACGGGCCCTCTGAGGCGTCGACGAGGAGCAGCGCGCCGTCGACGACGTGCAGGGAGCGTTCGACCTCGCCGCCGAAGTCGGCGTGCCCCGGTGTGTCGACGATGTTGATGCGCACGCCGTCGTAGGCGACCGAGCCGACCTTCGCGAGGATCGTGATCCCCTTCTCGCGTTCGAGGTCCATCGAGTCCATGACCCGGTCGACGACCTGCTGATGGGCCGCGAACACGCCGGTCTGGCGCAACATCGCGTCGACCAACGTGGTCTTCCCGTGGTCGACGTGCGCGATGATCGCGATGTTGCGGAGCTCTTCGCGCGAACGAAGGGTCATCGCCGAGGGCGTCTTCTCCTCGGCCCCCGGTCGGACCGGC
>JBOGXL010000210.1:0-2871 GCA_050694575.1 Actinomycetota bacterium
GGCCGACCACATCCCGGAGTGGCTCCGTCTGCCCTGACCCGCGGTGTGGGAAACTTGTGTTTCCTTCGCTGGAAACCTCCATGAGCAAGCTCTTCGGCACTGACGGCATCCGTGGAACGGCCGGCACAGACCTGACGACCGAGTTGGTCGCCGAGGTCGGCCGCGCCCTCGTATCCGCCTGCCGCGAAGGGGCACTGGGCACCCCGGCCGCACACCCGCGGATCGTCGTGGGCCGGGACACCCGCGTATCCGGGCCCGACCTCGAGGGCGCCTTCGTCGCCGGGGTGTGCTCGGCCGGCGGCGACGCCCTCGTCGGCGGCGTGCTCCCGACGGCGGGCGTCGCGTACCTCACGGCCGAGCTGGGCTCCGATGCCGGCGTGGTCGTCTCCGCCTCGCACAATCCTCCGGCGGACAACGGCATCAAGTTCTTCGGGCCGGGCGGGTGGAAGCTCTCGCCGGAAGCCGAAGCCGCCATCGACGCCGGAGTGGGCTCAACCTCGACGAGCGATCGACGGGGGACGGCCGAGGCGCTGTCCGGCGCGGCGACCATGTACCTCGACCATCTCACCGGTGCGGGCCGGGCCGATCTCACCGGGCTGCGCGTCGTTATCGATTGCGCCAACGGTGCAGCTTCTTCCTTCGCTCCGGCCGCGTTCGAGCGGCTCGGAGCTACGGTGCGCGCCCTGAACGCCGAGGGCGACGGCTCCCGGATCAACGAAGGATGCGGGGCGCTCCACCCCGAGGTTGTCGCCGAGGCCGCGGAACGTGACGGCGCGATAGGGCTGACGCTCGACGGCGATGCCGACCGCGCCCTGCTCGCCGACGAAACAGGAACGGTCGTGGACGGCGACGGGATCATCGCCACGCTCGCGGCGCGGATGCGCTCGGAGGGTGCGCTCCCGGGCAACGGCGTCGTCGTGACGGTGATGTCGAACCAAGCGCTCCGGCGGTGGTGCGCGGAGAACGGCATCGTCCTCGTCGAGACCCCGGTCGGCGACCGCTACGTCCTAGGGGCAATGCGCGAGCACGGCTACGTCCTCGGGGGCGAGCAGGCCGGCCACGTCGCGCGTCTCGATCAGATGACGACGGGGGACGGCATCCTCATCGGTCTCGATGTGTGCGGTGTCGTCGCGCGCAACGGAGGACGGCTCGCCGACATCGTCCCCTTCCGTTCTATGCCCCAGGTGCTCGTGAACGTGCCTACCGCCCGCGGGAACGGCGTCCACGACGAGGAAGCGGTGCGCGCGGCCATCGCCGAGGCCGAGCGTCGTCTCGGTTCCGACGGCCGGGTCCTCGTGCGCCCATCGGGAACCGAGCCTTTGGTGCGCGTGATGGTCGAAGCTCCCGACCGAGGTCTGGCCGGCCGGCTGGCGGAGTACGTCGCCGAGGCCGTCAAGCGAGAATCGAGGTAGTCATGTGCGGCATCGTTTCGGTTCTCCAGGACGACCCGGCGCGCGAACCCCCTGCGCTGGCAGATGTCGTCGCAAAACTCGAGTCCGCTTACGAGCAGCTGCCCTTCGTCGCGGGTGCGGCCGACCTCGTGACGAGGATCGGAGCCTGCGCCGAGGCGGTGGAGGCGGCCGACACGCTCTTGCGCGGTGTGCCGGGTGTGCTGTGCCTGTCCGGCGACCCGAGCTCGACGGTCCTCCTCGGCACCCAGCTCGACGCGTTGCTGAAGGGAGCCGAGAGCCTCGAGTCGGCCCTCGACGCGCCCCAGACCGGTACGGACGAGGCCCTCGAGCGGATCAACGCCGGCGTCGTTCGCTTGAAGGACGCCATCTGGGCCGTCCGGCGCGACAGGCTGCGCACCGCCGACGCCACGGTCGACCTGGCCGGCCGCGACGCGTCCCCGACGGCGCTGCGCGCTTTCGCGCAGATCCAGATCGCTCTCGCGGCGATCGACAGGCTCGAGGTGCGCGGACGCGATTCTGCCGGAGTGGTCGTTGTGGTTCGCGATCACGGCGTCGACATCGACTCGCCGGCCATCCGCGACCTCTGGGCGCAACGTTCGACCGACCCGCTCTTCCGTTCGACGTCGGTGCGCGAGGAGAGCGGGAACCTCTGCTTCGTGTACAAGGCCGCCGCCGAGATCGGCGAGCTCGGCGACAACACCAAGGCGATCCGCGACGCGATGCGCACGGACCCGTTGTTGCACCTCGCCGTCGCGGGCGATCGTTCGCGCGCTGTGGTCCTCGGTCACACACGGTGGGCCAGCGTCGGGATGATCTCCGAGGCCAACGCTCACCCGCTGAACAGCGAGGAGCCGGGCCGGGACGGTCCGCTCGTCGTCGCTGCGCTCAACGGCGACATCGACAACCACGCCGACCTTCGCGTGGCCGAACGGGTCCAGGTTCCCATCGAGATCACTACCGACGCGAAGATCATCCCCGTGCTCGGCTCCCGTAGCCGTGCGGAGGGCTTCGACGTCGAGGAGGCGTTCCGCCGGACGGTGAGCTCGTTCGAAGGCTCGGTGGCCATCGCGGCGGTCGGCGTCGCCGACCCGGATCGCGTTCTCCTCGCGCTGCGCGGCAGCGGGCAGGCGCTGTACGTCGGTCTGGCCGAGGACGCATTCATCGTCGCGAGCGAGCCCTACGGATTGGTCGAGCAGTGCACGTCGTACCTGCGCATGGACGGCGAGCTTCCGGCGGATCCCGCCGACCCGACGACTCGGGGGCAGATCGTCGTCCTGAGCGACGACGGTGCCGGCGATGCTGGCCGGATCCGACGCATCGCCTATAACGGGACCGAGCTCCCCGTCACTGCCGACGAGTGGCAACGGCCGCAGATCACGACGCGGGACGTCGACCGCGGGATGTACCCGCACTTCCTGCTCAAGGAGATCGAGGAGTCGCCGCGTTCGTTCCGCAAGAC
>JBOGXL010000211.1:0-5050 GCA_050694575.1 Actinomycetota bacterium
TCGACACCGGCGCTCGTCGCCGTCGCCGCCTACGCGGTCGGCGCCGCCGCCAAAGCCCACGAGATGTCGGTCGAGTACGCCAACGAACGGGTCCAGTTCGACAGGCCGATAGGGAGCTACCAAGCCATGGCCCATCCGCTGGCCGACCTTCGGGCCGAGATCGACGGCGCTCGCACGCTGGTGCACCAAGCGGCGTGGGCGCTCGCCGGACGGCGTGAGACGGCGGCCGCCATGGCGCGCATGGCCAAGTACTACGCGTGCGACGTCTTCCGCCGCACCGCGAAATTCGGCCACCAGGTTTTCGGCGGGATCGGGTTCACGCTCGACATCGACATCCAGCTCTACATGCGGCGTGCCAAGCAGCTCGAGGTGACGTGGTTCGGCCCCCGCGCGCTCGAGGAGTACATCGCGGGAGCCGAGCTCGACGCGCAGGAGCCCTTGGTGACGGCGGACCCCGTCGCATCCGGTGCCAAAGAGTCATGATGTAGACGATTCCGGGGAGGGATCGATGACGAAGTACCGTACGCCCCCAGCGCGCTTGGCGTGCTTGACCTTGGCCGTTGCATTGGTGACGACGGCCTGCGGGTCGATGCTGTCCGACTCCGAACGCGCATCAGCGATCGCCGCCCGGACGAGGCGCGCCGCGGCGGCCGCCGGGACCGGCACCGATACGGGCGCCGCCGGGCCACAAGGGGGATCGGGCGAGCAGGCGTTGGGAGGCGGGGGCGGGGGTGGAGGCGGAGGCCTCTCCGGGACCGGCGGGAGGTCGGGGTCAGGAGCCGGCGGCGGAGCCGCCGCAGCCACCTGCGCCAAGGCGACGGCGGCGACGGACACCGGGGTCACCGCGCGCTCGGTCTCCGTCGCGACGCTGGCCGACATCAGCGGCGTCCAGCCGGGACTCTTCGAGTCGGCTCACCAGGCCGCCCGCGCGGCCACGGCCTACATCAACAGCCAGGGCGGGATCTGTGGTCGCGTCATCGAGCCTTTACTGCTCGACAGCAAGACGGACTCCGGAGGCAACCGCGCGGCCATGCTCGAAGCCTGCGCGAAGGCCTTCGCCGTCGTCGGGTCGATGTCCGCCTTCGACGACGGCAGCGCTGCACCGGGGCGTGACTGCGGCATCCCGGACATGACCGCGATCACGACGAACGAGGCCAAGTACAACGCGCCCAACGTGTTTCCCGTCTTCCCGAGCACCGGGCCCGTCGGGACCTCGCCGGCGAAGTACATCGCCCAGAAGTATCCCGACGTCGTGAAGAAGGCGGCGATGCTCTGGCTGAACCAAGCGGTGACGAAGAACAACGCCGCGGCTCGCATGAAGGCCTGGCAATCGATCGGCTACAAGTTCATCTACACGGCCGAGGTCCAGGTGCTGCAGGCGAACTACACGAGCTTCGTTCAAGAGATGCGCAACCGCGGCGTGCAATACGTGAGCATGGTCTCGGATTACCAGAGCATCGTCCGGCTACAGAAGTCGATGCGGCAGCAGGGCTACACGCCCAAGGTCCGGCACTGGGATTCCGTCGCTTACGACGGCGGCTACCTGAACGAGCCGCAGCCCGTCGAAGGCTCGCTCGTCTTCATCAACACGGCCATGATCGAAGAGGCCGGCTCGAACCCGGAGATGAGGCTGTACACGGAATGGCTCCAGCGCGCTTCTCCCGGTGCGACCCCCGATTTCTTCGGAATGTACACGTGGTCGGGCTTCCGGCTGTTCCAGAAGCTCGCGACGCAGATCGGCCCGCAGCTCACCCGCGAGAAGCTGCTCGCGGCGCTGAAGGCGACTACGGAGTGGGGAGCCAACGGCCTCCACGCGCCGCATCGCGTCGGATCGAAGCTGGCATCGACGTGCAACCTGACGCTCGAGGTCACCGGTGGGAAGTTCGTCCGCGAGTCGCCGGCGTCGGGCTTCGACTGCAGCGGGACGCTCTTCCGGCCTTAGCTGCGGGCCACCGGCAGGTGCTCGTAGCCGATGATGAAGTTCGCGGCCCGGTACGCCGGTTCGCGTTCCTCGACGAGGCGGAGGTCCGGGAGCCGGTCGAGCAGCCGATCGAAGAACGCCCTGAGCTCGAGGCGCGCGAGTGACGCCCCGAGACAAAAGTGCGGGCCGGCTCCGAAGGCGATGTGGTCGTTGGGCGATCGGGCGATGTCGAAGCGGAACGGATCGTCGAAGTGGTCCTCATCCCGGTTCGCCGAGGGGTAGATCAGCAGGAGCTTGTCGCCCTTCCTGATCTGCTCGCCGTGGAAGTCGACGTCGGTCGTGGCCGTGCGTCCCATGTTCTTCACAGGACTGACCCACCGGAGCATCTCCTCGACCGCCGAGGACAGCAGCGACCGATCCTCCCGCAGACGGTCCCACTGATCCCGGTCCGACAGGAGCTGGAATGCGCCGCCGCTCATCACGTGTCGGGTCGTCTCGTCCCCGCCGATGAGGATGAGCAGCGTCTCGAAGACGAGCTCTTCGTCGTCGAGGCGCTCCCCATCGATCTCGGCCTCCACGAGCGCGCCGATGATGTCGTCGCGGGGGTTGCGACGCCTGTCTTCGATGACGCCTTTGATGAAGTCCTGCCAGCCGGCGAAGGCGGCGGTCGTCTTCTCGAGAGCGGCTGGATCCGAGGCGCCGAGCCCGCGCATCAGATCGTCGGACCACTCGAGGAGGGTGGGGTGGTCGCGCTCGTCCATCCCTATCGCATCGCCGATGACGATGAGCGGCAGCCACACGGCGACGTCGGTGATGAGATCGAACCTGTCGCGTTCGGCCACGCGGTCGAGGAGCTCGTCGGTGATCCGGTAGATCACGGGAGCGAGCGCTCTGACATGTTTCGGCGTGAAGCCGCTGGTAACGAGGCTCCGGCGTCGCGCGTGAGCCGGGTCGTCCATCTCGATCATCATCGGATTGGGATCAGAATCCGGACGGATGCCGCCGGCGCTCGAGAACAGGGCCGGGTTCGTCTCTACCTCTCGGACGTTGTCGTAGCGCGTTATCGCCCAGAGGCTGTTTCGCTCGTCCCAGAAGACCGGTTTGTTGCGCCGCAGCCACGTGAGCTCGTCGTGTGGGTTGGAGCCCCAGAAATCTCCGGAGACGAGATCGATCTCCGGGGCCGCGACGTCGCTAGCGGATTCGTGCGATGACGTCATCTGCGAATCGCTTGACCGCGTCCACGCGGCCCTGGGTCGACGAGTCCTTGGTGAACATCCAGGGCGCGCACAAGAAGCCCGTGACGCCGAGCTCGGCGAAGCGTTGACAGAGCTCCGCGTCGATGTGCGCCCACAGGGCGAGGATGACCTCGAAGCTCTCTTCCGACCGGCCCGCGCGAGTGAGGCTCTGCTTCAAGCGGCCCAGGATCTCCTCCGCTTCCTCGACCTTGTAGTCCACCCCGATCCATCCGTCGGCATACAGCGCCGCGCGGCGCATCGCGGCCGGGCTGTGGCCCCCGACCCAGATCGGGATGGGTTGTTCCGGAACCGGCGAGATCTTCACCTCGTCGAAGTCGTAGTACTCGCCGTGGTGCTCGACCCAGTCGCCCGTCCAGAGCTTTCGGAGGACGCCCATCATCTCGTTGAGGCGCTTGCCCCGTGAGTCGAAGTCCTGCCCGGTCTGCTCGAACTCCTCGCGCATCCACCCCGCGCCGACGCCCAGCGCGACCCTTCCGCCGGAGACGCACGCGGCGGTGGACACCGCCTTCGCAACACTGAAGAGGTCGCGCGCCGGCGCGATGTAGACGTTCGTCGTGAAGCGGATGTTCGTCGTCCGTGCGGCCATGGCCCCGATGAGCACCCACGGGTCGGGCCAGGGCGTGTCCTCGTCGAACCCCGGACGGCCGTCCTCGGAGTACGGATAGGGCGAGCTCAGCTTGCGCGGATAGAAGAGATGGTCCGGGACGGTGACGCCGTCGTAGCCGGTCTCGTCGGAGGCGACGGCCAGAGCGATGGCCTCGGCCGGCTGCATGAACGGCATCGCGTGCCAGAACTTCACGGGAGCCAATGCCCCCCGTTCACGTCGATCGCGATGCCCGTGATCCCGTGCGCGAGATCGGACGCGAGGAACACGATCGCGCCGGCCACGTCTTCGGGCGACACGATCCGGCCGAGCGCCGTCTCGGCGTAGAGCTCCGTGCGGATGTCGTCGGGCGTGACGCCTCGCTCATCGGACTGCCACTGGAAGTAGACGTCGAGGTTCGAGCCCTCCACCCAGCCGGGGAGCACCGAGTTCACCCGGATACCGCGGGATCCCTCCTCCACGGCCAGCGTTCGCACGAGTCCGAGCAGCGCCATCTTCGCGGCGACGTATGCGCCGCCGTCGGGCCCGGCGCGACGTGCGGCCATGGAGTTCGTGACGACGATCGAGCTGCCGTCGCCCATGTGCGGCAGCACGGCCTGGATCATGTGCAGCGTCCCGATGACGTTGACCTTGAACGATCGCCGCCACTTGTCCGGGTCGGACTCCGAGACCGTGTCGAAGCCCGGGTGCATGAACGCGTTCTGGACGAGGACGTCGATCCGGCCGAAGGCGTCGACGGCTGCTTGCGCAAGCGCTTTGCAGTCGTCGGGCTCGGCGATGTTCGTCGTGCTGACGACGGCCCGGCGGCCCAGGCTCTCGACCTCGTTGGCTACCTCTTTGAGGCGCTGCTCGGTGCGGGCGCCCAGCGCGACGTCTGCCCCCTGCTCGGCGAGAGCGACGGCGGCGGCCCGTCCTATCCCCGGGCCGATGCCCGTGACGACGGCGACCTTGCCCTCGAGGAGCCCGGCCATCTAGGCGGGCGCCGTGGGCCCCGACACCTCGGGTCCCGGGCCGAGCCACGCCCGGTCACAGACACGGCTCGCGATCTTCCAGCCGTCGGGCGTGCGCCGGTAGGTGTCGTTGTAGACCCCGCCGGTGAAGAGCATCCTCATCTTCCCGTCGCCCGATGCCATCCCCATGGGGGCGAAGAGCTCGGCGGCCGAGCTCGCCTGGTCGCCGTCGATGGAGAACGTCCGGTTGGTGATGTGGTGCTGGGTCATCGGGAACGCGCTGACGGACGCCGAGATCCAAGCGATGACCTCGTCCGCG
>JBOGXL010000212.1:0-1892 GCA_050694575.1 Actinomycetota bacterium
AGCCGAGCACACCGATCCCGACGATCTGACGGCGGAAGGTCGGGATCCGCACGATCTCTCGCACCGATGCGATGAAGCCGGCCCCCTTGGGCGCGCCCGTCACCGTCATCGTCGCGCCCAATACCTGCTTGGCCACCTGGGTCTTCGTCTCGCGCAAACGGCGCGCGGCGACGAGCGTGACGATGGTCGGGATCGTCAGCAGCGGGAAGGCCAGCCGCCAGGCGTCGTCTCCCGACGCGAACAAGCCGATACTTGCGGCCATCAGCGGCCCGAGGATCCCCCCCAGCGGATTCGCGGCGTTGTGGATGGCGAAGACTCGGTTCCACACCGTCGGCGGATACTGATCGGCCAAGAACGCTTTCCCGACCGGCTCCACTCCCGCGCGCCCCGCGCCCGAGCCGAGCCGGGTGAAGATGAACGCGGGAAGATTGACGGCGACGGCCGTCGCCGTCGAGAAGACGCTCCAGATGGCGGCCGACCACCGCAGCAGTCGCGCGCGGTCGATCCGCGTCGCCCAGTAGCCGATGGGGACGCCGGCGATGATCAGCAGCGCGAACTGCGCACCGACTATCGCGCCGAGAGCCGTGTCGTTGATGCCGAAGTAGCGCTGGATCTCCGGGGCGAAGATGGCGAAGGCCGCCCTATCGAGCTCATCGACGACGTTGAGGACAGTGAGTATGCCGAGCGGGTACCAGCCGGCCGTCTTGGCGACCTCGCGCAGCGCCGGACCCTCGCCGGGCAGGAACAGCTCCACGGCACGACGCCGGACGCTCGGCCGAGCGGGCGCGGCTTCGTGTCCTTCGACCGTCACCGCGGAGCCGTCTTTAGCTCGATGACCGTCGCCATGGGATCGAGCAGGTCGTCGTCCACCTCGATGACCAGCTCGCCGATCGGGTCGGGATTGGAGATCTCCTGGGCGGCGGTCAGACGGGCGCGGCTTCGGAGCTCGGCCCCCGTAGCGAGGTGGCGCGCCGTCATCCGACGTACGGGAACCCCGCGCACGACGATGTGCTCGATGGGCCGCCACGGGCAGACGAGGAACGTCCTGTCGCCTTTGCATGTCGAAGGACCGTAGTACTGCCACGGCTCGAGTCCGGCTCCCGTGTCGTGGACGGCTTCGCCGTGCCGTTTCATCCAGTCCCCTACCGACTCGATGCGCTCGATCTGCTCGGGCGGCAACGAACCGTCGCCGCGTGGACTAACGTTGAGGAGGAGGTTGCCGCCCTTGCCGGCGACCTCGCACAGCGTGTGGACGAGCTCCGTCGAAGACTTGTACGCATCGTCGTCGGGGACGTAGCCCCACGAGCTGTTCATCGTCATGCACGTCTCCCAGCGCCCTTCGGGGACGGAAGAGGGCATCGCTTGCTCCGGGGTCGTGAAGTCGCCGGCACCGGGCAGCCTGTCGTTGATCAGGATCTCGGGCTGCAGCTCGCGGATCATCGCCGCGAGCTCGTTCGCTCGCCACTCGTCGGCCGTGCGTTCCCACTGCCCGTCGAACCAGACGAGGTCGACCCGACCGTAGTTGGTGAGCAGCTCACGAACCTGACCGAAGAGCACGTCGAGGTATGCGTCCCACGTGTCCGAGCGGCGTCCGAGGAACGACCCGTACGGCTTGTCCTCCTCACGGAAGGCCGGGTAATCGGGGTGATGCCAATCCGAGAGCGAGTGGTAGAAGCCGACACGCAGGCCTTCGGCGCGCGCGGCTTCGACGTACTCACCGACGAGATCGCCGTCGTAGGACGTTTGGGCGATGGAGAAGTCGGTTAGTTTCGTCGGCCACATCGCGAACCCGTCGTGGTGCTTGGTGGTCAGGACCGCGTAGCGCATGCCGGCCCTCGACGCCAGCGACATCCACTCCTTGGCCACGCCGGGCTGCGGATCAAACTCGAGCG
>JBOGXL010000213.1:0-5300 GCA_050694575.1 Actinomycetota bacterium
CCTTCGCCGAGGCCGGCGAGTACAAGTACGTGTGCTTGCTCCATCCGATGATGGAGGGGACCCTCCGGGTTACCGACTAGGAGCGCCGGCGGCGGCGCCGGGTACCGCGGTGCTCCTCGAAGCGCTCCCGGATGATCCGGCGTCGCTCGAGTAGCTCCTCGTAGGTCAGCGACTCGACGGAGGCGTCGAGCCCGAAGGACGCCTTGAACCCTTCGAGGTTGATCTCGACGTCCGTCTCGGTTCCCGTTTCGGCGGCGAGTCGCTCGCCGTGCTTAGTCGCGAAGTAGCTGGCGACCTGGAAGGTCTCGGCGATGAGGTCGAGGTCGGGCGCATGCATCGCGATGGCGCCGTCCAGGAAGAGCAGGTTCTTGACGAAAAGCATGAGCTCCTTGGGCAGCCGCGCGCCGAACTCGACGAGCTTGCGCACGATGTCCCTGATCTCGCCGACGAGCTGTTCTGCGGTCAGCTTCGTGGGATCCACCGGCGGACGGTCGAGTCCGAGCTCAGCGATGACGGCGTCGAGGTCGGTGTCCGAAGGGAGTGCTCCCATGTCCCGCGCCGCGGCCAGCTGCGCCTTGACGTCGTTGGTGACTCCGCCCATCAACAGACGTACGAAGGCGAGGCGGCGATTCTCGTCGAGGCGGCCGGCGATGCCGAAGTCGAGCAGCGCGACACGGCCGGAGTCGTCGACGAACATGTTGCCGGCGTGGAGGTCGCCGTGGAAGACGCCGTACAGCATCGCGCCCTCGAGCGTCGTGACCATGCCGGCTCGGATGACCGCCTTCATGTCGACACCGGCCCGCTTGATCGCCTCGACGTCGTCGAAGTTGTGACCGTGCAGCCGTTCCATGACGAGCACGCGAGGTGTGATGAGCTCGGGATGCGGCCGGGGGACGATGACCGACCGTTGACCGGTCTCGGCCAAGACCTGGGCGATGTCGAGCATGTTCTGCGCCTCGAGACGGAAATCGAGCTCCTCGACGATCGTGTCGGCGAAAAGCTCGACGATGGCGGGGGGGTTGGCGAGAGCCGCGACGGGGATGCGTCCGATCATTTTCGGCGCGATCCACGACATCGCCCGCAGGTCCTGGCGGACGGACTCGGCCACCCGTGGCCGCTGCACCTTCACGACGACGTCCTCGCCCGTGCGCAGCTTCGCCACGTGTACCTGTGCGATCGACGCGGCCGCCACGGGCGCCGTCACGAATTCTGAGAAGACCTGATCGAGCGGCCGCCGGAGGTCTTCCTCGACCACACGGCGAACGTCCTCCCACGTCTCGGCCTTCACCTCGTCGCGGCACAGGCGGAACTCGGCGACGAGCTCGGGCGGGAAGATCCCTTCGCCCGCGGAAACGATCTGTCCGAGCTTGATGTAGGTCGGGCCGAGCCGCTCGAAGGCCTTGCGCAGCCGCCGGGAGATCGCTGCACGCGATGACGCGCCCCCTTCGCGTCTGTCGAGGAGCTGCCACAGCGCGACGGCCTGGCCGAGCTGGGCCCCCGTCCACAGCATGCGTCCGACGGGAGGGGCCGACGGGGGCCGGGCGAGCTCGGCGCCCTCCCGGCGCGTCGCCGTGCGGAGCTCGTCGATGCTTCGTCGCCACGGCATCCGATCCGGGTCGACGACCCACGGTCCTCGCTCGGTGAACGAGAAGCGCTCGACGTCGGCCGTGGCGTTGGGCGTTTCCATGGGGATGGGAGACACGATATATCGCGTTACCCGCCGCCCGCAAAAGGCAGGCGCGTCATCGACCACATGTGCGGTCCTGCGTCCGGGACGTCGTCCTCTCCCGTGACGCGAAAGCCGAATCGCTCGTAGTACGGGACGTTGTCGAGCTTGAACGTCTCCAGGTACGTGATCGTCTGCTCGCGGTCCGCGCGTTCGAGTATAGGCCCCATGAGCGCGCGACCGTAGCCGGACCTCTGTCGTTCGGGGGCCACGCCGATCGTCGATAGGTACCAATGCGGCTCGGACGGATGTCCTCGTCGGATCACGCGGAAGCCCGACATCGCCGTCGGCAATCGCCGGCCGAGGATCCGGACGAAAGGGAAGAACAACCGCAGCTGCTGGCGCAACGTCGGCGGCGGGCTCGACGGCGGCGCCCACAGCGCGATGCCGCCGAGATCCGGTGTCGCGAAGGCGGATCCGCGTGGCACAGACAGGACGCGCAACTGCATCGTCCACGAGCGCAGCAGCCGCTCACGCAACCCATCCGCAGGGAAGAGCCACACGGTGAACGGATCGTCGAGGAACGCGTCGGCGAGGGTGCTCGCGGCGCGTGGGATGTCGGCGGGCGTCATGGGCCGGATCTCCACAGCGGGACGATATACGCGTTTGCTCGTCGACCGGACGGGGGAAGCACACGTCATGCGGATGCGACCCCTTCTACTCGCAACCGTTCTCCTCGTCGCGGCGCTGTCTTGTAGCGACGACGCCGCGGGAACCGAGTTCACATTGCGCGGCCAGGTGGTTGCGGCGCAGGCGGGCATGGAGCCGTCGGGCGAGTTCCGGCTCGACGAGCAGGATGCCGATCGCGGCGACCCGGGGGAGCCCGATGGCGCCGGTTTGCTGCAGGTCCGTGTTACGGGCGGTGGGGAGTTCTCCGAGACCACGTTGGAGGAGTGCAACCTCGACTCCAACGCCGTGCGTGTCTTCTGGACGGAATCTACGGACTTCGATCCTGCCTCGACGGTGGAGAGTGACGGCTTCCCGGCAAACCTCAACGGCCGCCAGGTGGACATCGACGGCCGGGTCTTCACCCCGAGCGACGAGGACCGCGCCGCCGGCTGCACGCTCATCGCTGAACAGATCCAAGTGGAAGGCGCAGCACAGACGGCCGCGCCGGCCCCCGCTCCCGGGACGCAGGAGCCCGCCGCGAGCCCGGTCGACAGTCCGTCGCCGACGGTGACGCCGCCGTTCGAGACCGAGGACGACGAGATCGAGACGGAAGAGCCGGACGAGACGTCCTAGGGCCGGGCGACCAAACAGACGGTCAACGCCGGCGGGCGGTACGCCTCGCCGTCCCGGAAGGGCTCGGACAAGGTCCGGTAGCTCTGCTTGATGGCCGCGACTCGGTCTTCTGGGAGCTTCGCGATGATGTTGGCGATCGGTCCGGCGATCTCCGAAGGCTGCTTCCAGAACTCGTCGAAGTCGGTGAACTCGAAGGGGTTCTCCACCAGCTCGATGTCGACGTGGCTGAAGCCCGCAGCCGCTACGCGCTGCCTGAAGACTTCCGGGTCGGAGAGCGAGAACATGCCGCCGGGACCGAAGGGATCGCCCGGCAGCTCGACGCCGTTCTGTATGACCGACATACCCGCGGCCATGATCCACGGGTTGCGGTCGGGGCCGGCCCAGACGGCGGTGACGTAGCATCCGTCGTCCCGCAACACACGGCGGACCTCGCGGAAGGAGGCATCCGGATCGGGCAACAGCATCGGCCCGTAACGGTGGATAACACCGTCCGCCGATCCATCCTCGAGGTCGATGCTCTGCGCATCCATCACGCGGAACTCGATGTTCCCGAGACCGGCGGCCTTAGCTCGTTCAGTGGTCGCCGCGACCATCGAGGGCGAGATATCGGTTTGGATGAGGCGGCCGGTGTCGCCGAGGCGCCGCGCGACGTCGAAGCCGGTGTTGCCTGCTCCACAGGCAAGCTCGAGTACGGTGTCGCCCGGCTGAGGATCGACACGATCGACCATCCACTCGCGGACGTTCGAGGACATGCGATCGATGAGGTCGGCGTTCCGTATCCAGCCGGCCGAGCCCTTATCCCATTCCTCGAGGGCCCTTGCTGTCAGCTCTACCCGGTTCTCGCTCACGGCGCTCGTACCCTAGCACCGTGACCCTTCTGGCTCATGTCGTCGCCGTCTCGAACGAGGTCGCTTCGACCTCGGCTCGCTCCCGGAAGACGGCCTTGCTCGCGGAACTGTTGCGCGAGCTCGAGCCCGACGAGGTCGCCGTCGTCGTCGGGTTCCTGTCGGGAGCGCCGCGTCAGGGACGGATCGGTGTGGGCTGGTCGACGGTGTATCGCGTCGAGACCGCCCCTGCGGCCGAGCCGTCGCTGCACGTGTCCGGCCTCGACGCGGCTATCGACGAGATCCAACGCACTGTAGGTTCAGGGTCCGCGGCCAAGCGCCGCGACATCCTCACCGATCTCCTCGGACGCGCAACGACCCAGGAGGTTGACTTCGTACGGCGTCTGTTCACCGGTGAGCTCCGGCAAGGGGCGCTCGAAGGGGTGATGGTCGAAGCGATCGCACGCGCAGGCGATATCGGCTCCGATGTCGTCCGGCGCGCGCTCATGCTGTCCGGCGACCTGCCGGCGGTCGCCGAGAGCGCCCTCGCGGGAGGCGAGGAGCCGCTGCGCGACATCGGCTTCGAGATCTTCCGTCCCGTGCTGCCGATGCTGGCGTCGACGGCCGCCGACGTCGCCGACGCGATGAGCGGGTTCGCGGAATCGTCCGTCGAATGGAAGCTCGACGGGATCCGTATCCAGATCCATCGGCTCGGCGACGACGTCAGGATCTACACGCGCAACCTGAACGACATCACGGCTACCTTGCCCGGGATCGTCGCGGCCGTGCGCGGGCTGCCGGCCGAGCGAGCCGTCCTCGACGGTGAGGCGATAGGGATGTGGGACGACGGTCCGGCGACCTTCCAGGACACCGTCTCACGCATCGACGGCGAGACCCAGCCGGAGGGGATAGTCACGTTCCTGTTCGACGTCGTGCACCTCGACGGCGAGGATCTCCTCGACCTCCCGTTGCGCGAAAGGCTCGACGTGCTCGAGCGTCTGGCGCCGCAGCTCCGGATACCCGGCGTGAGAACCTCCGACGTCACCGAAGGCGAGCGCGTCCTCGCCGACGCCCTGGCCGCCGGCCACGAGGGTGTTGTCGTGAAGGACGCGGCGTCGCTCTACATCGCCGGACGGCGGGGCAAAGCGTGGCGGAAGGTGAAGCCCGTGCAGACCTACGACCTCGTCGTCCTGGGGGCCGAGTGGGGGCACGGCCGGCGGAAGGGGTGGCTCTCCAACCTGCACCTCGCCGCCCGTGATCCCGCCACCGGCGACTTCGTCATGGTCGGGAAGTGCTTCAAGGGTCTGACGGATGTGCTGCTCGATTGGCAGACGCGCGAGCTTCTCGAGCGCGAGACGCATCGTGAAGGCATCGCGGTGTTCGTCCGGCCCGAGCTCGTCTGCGAGATCGCACTCGACGGTGTCCAGAGATCGACGAGGTACCCCGGCGGCATCGCCATGCGCTTCGCGCGCGTGCGCCGGTACCGGTCGGACAAGAGCCCTCGGGAA
>JBOGXL010000214.1:0-5971 GCA_050694575.1 Actinomycetota bacterium
CTTCCTCATCAACCAGGGCCGGATCCCGACCATCGTGTTCGGCCCCGGGAATATCCTGTTGGCACACACGACCGGTGAGTACGTCGAGGTCGACCAGCTCGTACAAGCCACGCGCGCGTACGCCTACACGTTCGCGCGATTCCTCGATGCGACCTAAAGAGACGACATGCGACGGATGATGGCCGTGACTTGGTGCGCGCTCACACTCCTCACGTCTTGTGGGGGCGATGGAGGTTCGCAGACAGTTGCTACTCCGCCGGCCGACGCCGGCTACGTCGACCAGACCACGCAGCCGACGGAACAAGGCTCCGGCCTACAGGCCGTCGAGTGTGAGAACCGGCGATCGGGCCCACAGGCCCTCATCGAGATCGCCGACTTCCGCTTCGAGCCCAACTGTGTGGAGATGACCACCAGCCAGGGGTTCGAGCTGAAGAACAACGGCGAGGCTCTGCACAACTTCTCGATCGAGGGTGTGTCCGGTATCGACGTCGATGTCGCCGCGGGCCAGGAGAACAACACCGAGAGCCCGGGGCTCGACGCCGACACCTACACCTTCTTCTGCAAGTACCACCGCGGCCAAGGCATGGAGGGCGAGCTCCGCGTGAGCAGCGGGTAACCTGGAATACGCAGCTCATCTGGAAGGTTGTGATGGCGATGACACCTAGAGCGACATTGGACGCCAAAGGCCTCTCGTGCCCGTTGCCGGTGGTGAAGGCTCGCCTGGAGATAGAGAAGCTCGGCTCGGGCGATGTACTCGAAGTCCTCGCCACCGACCCGGGATCGGTGGCCGACTTCGACAACTGGACGAAGATGTCCGGCCACGAACTCTTGTCCTCGTCGGAGGACGACGGCGTCTACGCGTACCTGATCAAGAAGGGCTGACGACCGCTTCGGCCTCCATCTCGACCTTCCAGTCGGGATCGAGGAAGCCGGCCACCACCACCATGGTGGACGCCGGCAGCGCGTCCCCGAAGATCTCTCCGTGTACACGGCCGACGGTTTCCCAGTCGGCGGCGTCGACGACGTAGGTCCGCGTCCGGACGACATCCGCGGCCTGGGCGCCGAGCTGCTTCAGCGCATCGACGATGATGGCGAGGCAACGACGGGTCTGCGCCTCGACATCGGGGTCACAGGTTCCGTCCGGGAGAATCGGTGCCGTCCCGGAGACGAGTATCCGGTCCCCCACGCGGACCGCGCGGCTGAACCCGATGACGGGGGCGTACATCGAGGCGGAAGGCACCCGGTCGCGCTCGACCACCTATCCTGCGAACTTGTATCCGACGTTGCGCACCGTCTGGATCACGTTCGCGTGCTCGCCGAGCTTCGCCCGCAGACGTCGGATGTGCACGTCGACGGTCCGTGTGCCGCCGAAGTAGTCGTAACCCCATACGCGGGACAGCAGCGTCTGCCGCGTGAACACTCGCCCACGATGGGTGGCGAGGAACTTCAGCAGCTCGTACTCCATGTACGTAAGGTCGATCGGCTCGCTGTCGACGTGGACCTGATACGTGGCGAAGTTGATCACGAGGGGGCCGAGGTTGAGCAGGTCGGACTGCTCGCCCTGCTTGGCGCGCCACAACAGATGCCGGAGTCGTGCGTCGAGCTCCGCGAGTTGGTAAGGCACGACGAGGAAATCGTCGAAAGCACCCTCCCGGAGGAACAGCTCGCGCAATTGCTCGACGCGGACGAGCGCCATGAGCGGGACACCCGACATCGTCTCTTCCTTGCCGAGGATCTGGCAGAACTGGAGCGCCTCGGGCGCGTTGCCGCCGGCCCAGACGCAGACGAGGTCGGCACGGTCGTCGGACGATCCATCGGCGAACGTGAACACCTCGGCGTTCAGCCCGAGGAGGTCCAGGTCCCGCGAGACCCCGGAGATCTCCTCAGGATCGGCCGCGTACACGTGACAGATCTTCATCGCACTAGAGCTTCGGCAGGTAGCGGTTCAGCTCGAACGGGGTGACGTAGGCCTTGTACTGCTCCCATTCCTCGCGCTTGTTGCGCAGGAACCACTCGAAAACGTGTTCACCGAGCGCCTCGGCCACGAGCTCCGAGCTCTCCATGAGGTGCAGCGCGTCCTCGAGCGTGTCGGGCACGGATTCGAGACCCAACGCCTTCCGCTCCTCCAGCGACATCGCGTAGATGTCGTCCTGCGCTTCGGGGGGGAGCTGGAGCTCGCGCTCGATCCCATCCAGCCCGGCGGCGAGTGCGACGGCGAGGAACAGGTAGGGGTTGGTCGCCGGATCGGGCGCGCGGTACTCGATGCGGGTCGACTCCTCCTTGTCGGGCTTGGCCTGCGGCACGCGTACGAGCGCCGAGCGGTTCCGACGTCCCCAGACGACGAAGACGGGGGCTTCGTAGCCGGGGATCAGCCGCTTGTACGAGTTGACCCACTGGTTCGTCACGGCCGTCATCTCGCGCGCGTGGGCGAGGATCCCGGCGATGAACGACCGTCCGATCTTCGACAGGTGGAACTCGTCGGCGGCGTCGAAGAACGCGTTCCTGTCACCTTCGAACAGCGACATGTGCGTGTGCATACCGGAGCCCCACTCCCCTTCCAGAGGCTTCGGCATGAACGTCGCATACACCCCGTGCTCCTGAGCCACCTCCTTCACAGCGAGACGGAAGGTCATGATGTTGTCCGCCATCGTGAGCGCGTCGGCGAAGCGCAGATCGATTTCGTGCTGCGAAGGCGCGACCTCGTGGTGCGAGGAATGCACCGAGATCCCCATCTGCTCGAGGTAGTGGATCGTGTGCCGGCGGAACTCCGAGCCGATGTCCTGCGGCGTCAGGTCGAAATACGACCCGTGATCGAGAGGCTCCGGGTTATCGGCCCCCGAGAAGAGGAAGAACTCGATCTCGGCGTTGGCGTTGAACGTGAAGCCGAGCTCGTGCGCGCGCTCGAGGTTGCGGCGCAGCACCCACCGCGGATCACCCTCGAAGGGCGACTCGTCGGGGTTGGCGATGTCGCAGAACATCCGGGCGACGCCTTGGGACTCGGGGCGCCACGGCAGGATCTGGAAGGTCGTCGGGTCGGGCTTGGCGATCATGTCGGCTTCCTGCACCCGCGCGAAACCCTGGATCGCCGAGCCGTCGAAACCGACCCCCTCCTCGAAGGCCATGTCGAGCTCTTCGGAGGGGATCGCGAAGGACTTCAGGAAGCCCAGAACGTCGGTGAACCACAGCCGGACGAAGCGCACATCGCGCTCTTCGACCGTGCGGAGAACGTACGCCTTCTGTTTGTCGTCCATGACGTCAAAGCCTCCCACGCCGAGGTTACGCCCGTGTTAAGCGCCTTCGGCCAGCACCTCGCCGAGCACCGTGAGCAGGGACGACGCGTCGATGCGTCCGGCGGCTTCGCCGTACGGGGGGTAGTAGAAGACGAAGTCTTGCATGCCGGCATCGCGCATACGGCCCAGGAAGTCTCGCAGCGCTTCCGGTGACGACCACCATTCGAAACCGCTGTCCAGAACCAGCAGCGACCGTCGGATGTCCCGGGGTGCCCGGCCTTCCGCGGCCGCCAGCTCGTCGAGCTTGGCGTTCGCAGCACGCAGGAACACGATGAGGTCCTTTCCCGACCGGCCGAACCCCGCCATCCCGCTCCACGCGTCGGCGAAGCGCGCCGTCACCCGGAGCGTCCGGGCGCCGTGGGCGGCGATGACCAGGGGAGGACGCGGCTGCTGCACCAGCCGGGAGTCCCGTCCGAACCCCTTCGTCCGGTAATAACGTCCGGCGTACTCGTCGACCAGGCCGGTGAGCAAGCCGTCCACGAGCTCGACGAACTCGGCGAACCGTGCCGCACGCTCGGGGGCGGGCCAGACCTCGACGCCTGCTACCTCCGCGTCGGCCGCACGGGTACCGGCCGCGCCGAGGCCGAGCTCGAGCCGTCCGCCCGACAGGTGGTCGACGGTGATCGCCTGCTTGGCGAGAAGGACGGGGTTGCGATACGTGATGTTCGTGACGAGCGTGCCGATGCGGATCCGCTCGGTGGCGACGGCCATCGCCGCAAGCGTGGTCCACGCCTCGAGCAAGGCTCCCATCTTCGGAAACGTCATCAGGTGATCGATAACCCAGAGGCTGTCGAAGCCGGCGTCCTCGATCGCCCGCCAGTGCGCCTCGAGCCGGTCCAGCGGCTCGGTCTGCATCACGATGCAGCCGAACCGAGACCCGCTATTAGACCAGTCTGCGGTCACTCGCCCAGCGCGTCAGCTCGTGCCTGTTCGAGAGCTGGAGCTTCCTGAGAACGGCCGAAACGTGCGTCTCGACCGTCTTCACGGAGATCGAGAGCCGCTTCGCTACCTCTTTGTACGTGTAGCCCCGGGCGATCAGCCGGAGGACCTCCCTCTCGCGGGCTGTCAGCTGATCGACCTCCGGATCGGCTACGACCTCGATCTCCCCCGCGAACGCGTCCAACACGAACCCGGCCAAACGCGGCGAGAACACGGCATCGCCTTCGTTCACGCGACGGATGGCCTCGACGAGCTCGTCCGGGCCTATCGTCTTCGTCACGTAACCGCGCGCTCCGGCCCGGATGAGCGAGATGACGTCCTCGGCGGCGTCGGATACCGAGAGCGCGAGAAACTTCACGTCCGGATTCGTTTCCTCGACGCCGGCGATGACGGCTTTCCCGCCGCCGCCCGGCATGTGTACGTCCAGGAGCACCACGTCCGGCTTCGCGGCCCGGATCCCCTGGATCGCGGCGTCCACGTCGCTCGCCTCGCCGATCAGATCCACCTTGCCCTCGAGCTCGGCCCTGACGCCGGACAGGAACAGGCGATGGTCGTCGACGATGAAGACGCGCGTCATTGGATCGGCATCGCGATCTGTACCTCGCATCCCTCACCCGGCTCACTCGTGATCGACACCGTTCCTCCTTGTCGTTCGATGCGCCCCCGGATGGAGTCGGGGATGCCGCGTCCTGACTGCTCGATCGACGTATCGAATCCCCGGCCGCGGTCCCGGACGAATGCGGTGACCTCTCCACTCTCGCACTCGACGAAGACGGAAACCTCCTCGCTCCCGGAGTGTCGCGCCGCGTTCGCCGCCGCTTCCCGGCACGCGTGGACGACGGCCTTGGTGCGGTCGTCCAGGGCGCAATCGCCGACGACGACGACCTCTATCGAAACCTCGTGCGCCTCCTCGATGCCGTCGGCCATCTCGTGCACAGCCGCCTCGAGACGTCCGGGACCCGTCGCCATTGGCGCGCCGTAGAGCCAGGCTCGAAGCTCGCGCTCCTGGCGCCGAGCGAGACTCGCCATCTTGCGTGGACTGCCCGCGTTGCGCTGGATGAGCGCAAGCGTCTGCAAGACCGAGTCGTGGAGGTGCGCGGCGAGCTCGGATCGTTCCTCCGAACGGATGCGTTCTCGACGCTCGTCACCGAGTTGGTTCAGCATCCGATACGCCCACGGACCGAAGACGATGGCCAGGCCGACGACGGTTACCCCGACGGCAAGCACTATCGCGTAGATGCCCTGGAACGACCGATTGATGGTCAGGAACCAGACGACGCCGCCGACGACGAGTCCGCCGCCGACGAGCAAGCTGACGAGGGACGGTCGTCCCGGTGGAGACTCGCGGAACGTCGCCGGACGCCACCGCGGCCGTCCCTCCCGGCCCGTGCCCCCGTAGACGACGCCTGCGCCGACGGCCGCTATGAGGAGCGGGATGCCGACCGGGTCGCCGAGCCACAGCCCGGCCGATCGGAGCACGAGGACGACGCCGAGGACTATCGCGCCGAAAGCAACCGCCTGCGAGACCGACCGTTCACGCGGGCGCGGCGCGCGCGGGTCACGCGGGTCGAGCGAGATCGACCACGCGGCGAGATAGGCCACCACCCCGACGGCACCCGTGTACGACAGGACCACGAATGCGATCCGGACGATGACCGGATCCACGCCGAGTCGCTCACCGATACCGCCGGCGACCCCGCTGAACAGCGCGTCGTCGCGGCTCCTCGCGAAGCGCAGCCGCG
>JBOGXL010000215.1:0-10405 GCA_050694575.1 Actinomycetota bacterium
CTGTGAAGCCGAGCAACGCAGCCGAGAACAGGATCGTGTAGCCCGGATTCGATACGCCGTAGAACCGTCCGGCGACGAGCGGCGAATGGCCGAACACGCCGTTCACCTGAAGTGCGCCGCCCATCGCCACGTCGCTGCCGAAGAGCAACACCGCCAGGACCAGCAAGCCGACGCCGCCCGCCCAGCGGGGACCCGGGATGAACCACGCCGCGGCGGCCAGCAGTGCGGCTACGCCGTACAGTGCGAGATGGGAGCCGAGAACCCCGACGTGCCAGTACTCGAACGCACGGATGATGTGCGCGGCCGGGAACACGGCGAGCCCCAGATAGGCCGCCGCGACGAGGAACCGGTGCCATCGTCCCCGGGAGCCGAGGAAGACGATGAACGCGAGGATCGCGAGAAGCGACAGCAAGATTGCGATAACCCAGAACGCCGTGGCCGCGAAGCGCTCCCGAACGCTCGACGCCTGGTCCAGCTCGACCAGCGAAGAGAAACCCTCGTCTCGTGGCTCACCTTGGCCGATAGGCGTGCCTATAACGGAATCGGGAACCGGCGCGTCCATCGCCTCGAGGACCATCGACGCGACGTCGGAGATCACGGCCATCCCCTGCCGGTTGGTCGTCGGCGACGTGAGCCACGAGCGTCTGAAGGTGTCACCGTCCGGAGTGCGTCCCCAGGCCCCCATGGGGACGAGGTGCTCCCGGAACCCGGTCCCCGTAGGGCCCGACGCACCGAGCACGAGGACCATGTCGCGCTCCGTCACGAGCCTGCGTAGACCGCCGACGATCCTGTCGACGCGGCGCAGCGCGTCTCGCCGCAGCCGACCGACCCGTCCGTGTGCGACGACGCTCGAGTACTCGTCGGCCCTGGACGTCTCTCCGGGGTCGAGCAGGACGACTTCAGAGGTGGAGAGCACCCGGCGCGCGGCCCGGACGAAGGCGACCGGATCGGTCTCGACGCCGAAAGCGGCGTTGGCGTTCGGTCGCAATAGTCCCTCGAGCGTCCCAGCGTCAACAGCCCCGCTCGCGTCCATGAGGGCCAGGACGGCCCCGCGTCTGTACTCCTCACGCTCGGGCCTGGTGGCGATGTCCGCGGCAGAAACGACGGCTCGCGAGACACCGGCGGTCCGCAGCGCCTCCCCGAGAGCCCCGACCTCGGTTCCGTAGAGCCGCGAGTCCTGGAACTCCTGCAGGCGCGGAACCGAAACGTGAACGACCGCGGGGTCGGTGCGCCGGCCCGTCCGCCGGCGGCGCGTCTCGCCCGCCGTCCCGGACTCGAATCTCGCATCCTGCTCGAAGGCGAGATGGGTGTCCGGGTCGTCCTTCGGAACGAAGGCCGGGTTGCCTGCACCCAGAGTGAGGTATCCGCGCGCGATATCGGGGGCACGGCTCGCCGTGCGCGCCGACAGCGCACCGACGGAGCGCAGGAGGGCGTTGAGGTTCGGGAGGTCCCGTCCCTCGATGTCGCTCCACATGATGCCGGGCAGCGAGATGATGACGACCCGCTCGGGACGTTCGGCCGCCGCCGCCGGCGCCGGTGTGGCCAGGAGTACCGCTCCGACGAGCAGCACGACGCGCAACCTCACGCCGTCACCTCGTCGTACACGGCGCCGATGCGACCGACGAGCTCGTCGGGGTCCGGCTTCGGAGCTCCACGCGCTCGGGCGCCGAGGCTCGCCCGTAAGGCCGGGTCGCCGGCCACACGCTCGACGGCCCGCGCGAACCCCGTCCGATCCCCCGGCGCCACGACGAGTCCTGCATCTCCGGCGATCTCCGACATCGCACCCGCGGACGAGACGACGACGGGCAGGCCTGCCCCTATGGCTTCCACCACGGCGATACCGTACGCCTCCCCCACCGATGGGAGTGCGAACACGTCGGCCGCTCCGAGGATGTCCGCGATGTCGTCGCGATGCCCGAGCAGTCGGACCGACGTTCCGGAGGCCAGCCGCTCGAGCCGCCCGCGGAGCGGGCCGTCCCCGCAGATCCATCCTTCTGCGCCCGTCCGCGCGACGGCGCCGATGAAGACGTCGAGCCCCTTGTCCGGATGGAGCCGTCCGACGGAGACGACGACCACGCGGTCGTCCGGCGTCCCGAGCTCGGCCCGCACCTCGGACCGGCTCCGTCGCGGCGCCGGTAGCGGCTCGAAAGCCGGTGGGATGACACGTGCTCCCGAGAAGTGCCGTCCGGCCGTTTCGGACACGGCAATCAACGCGTCCGCCCGGCGCGCGGTGAGCCGGACCAGTGCACGGAGCGTGGCCGATCCGGCCGTCCGCCCCTGCGACACCAGATCGATGTGCGCCGTCATCACCACCGGCGGCCGCCGCCGCCGCAGCGCGACGAGTCCCGCCTCGAACCCGTGAGCATGGACGACCGCGGCTTCCTTCGGGGGCCGGATCAGAGGAACACGCTCCACAGCGTGGAACGGCACGGTGTCGAAGTACGAACCCAGATCCGCCGGCCCCCACACGCCGAGCGTCTCGTAGCCCGCCGGCGGGTGTTCGGCGAGATAGCGAACGTGCCGGCGCATGCCACCGCGCGACGGCCCGACCACGTGGGCTACGTGCTCGGCGCCCGCAGCCATCGCACGGTTCGCCACAGCTCGCCCCGGCGCGCCGCCAGGATCACGTACACGGCGATGCCCGCTCCCACGCCGACGACGACTTCGATCTCCGGCGCCCAGCCGAGCCACTCGACCAACGCGAACACCGCCACACCCATAACCACCGCCCGGACAACGTTCGCCACAGCGACGCGCACGTCCTCGCCTACTCGCCAAGTCCTGACGCGCCGAGCCAGGATCACCACCCCCGCCGCGACGCCGAGCCAATGACCGGCGGCCACGCCCCCGCCGATGATGGCCAGGGCCTGCGGTCCCCGTGGCGTCACCGCGAGCGTTACCGGCACGACCACCGCTATACACACGCCGACGGTGACCGCGTTCATCGCGACCGGGGGCAGCGTCTCGTGTCGCGCGAAGAAGGACCGGATGAGCGGCTCCACCAACACGAAGGCGGGCACCCCCAACGCCAGGACCCGCAACGTCGAAGCGACCAGCTCGGGGGACGCGCCGGAGGGAGATCGTGACAGCAGCGCGTCCGAGAGCACCGGAGCCAGTGCCACCAGTCCGGCGGCCGCGGGGGCACCGAGGAGCATCGCCGCACGCCATCCTTTCGACCACAGCTCGGCGAAGCCGCCGCCATCCGATCGCACGACGCGCTCCGTGAGCGCCGGCAACAGGACGGCCGCGAGAGGGATCCCGATGAGCGCACGCGGCAGGTCGAAGAACGCGAACGCCACGCGGAAGGCGACGACACCTCCTTCGACACGGTTGGCGAACACGAGCGTCACGATGAGTCCGATCTCGGTGATCGCGAAGTACGCCGCTCCGGCGAGCCCCGCTCGCATCGCCCGCCGGACGGCCGGATCGCTCCAGCCGAGAACGGGTCGCCAGCGCACGCCGGTGCGGAGCAACGACGGCAGCTGCGACAGGGCGAGAACCAAGACACCGGCCGTCGTTCCGCCGGCCAAGACGTACCGTTGCACGGGAGTCACCGTGCCGAGGTCGGCACCGGCGCCCAGGGCGCCGAAGGTCAGGTACGCGGAGATCACCACGAGGCTCGACCACAGCGGCGCCGCGGCCGGCGCGAAGAACCGCCGATGGGCGTGGAGCACGCCCGTGGCGACCATCGCGAACACGTACAGCGGGATCTGGGGCAAGAACACGTAGAGGAACCAGGATCCCGTTTCGATCTGCTGGGCGCGGATGACGGGATCATCCACCGCCACGGTCAAGAGGTGCATGATCGGGCGCGCCGCGACCGCCCCGACCAGGACGACGGGAACGGAGAGCAAGAGGAAGGTGTTGGCGAGAGCCGAGGCGATCTCGTTGCCCCGCTCGCGTCCTTGGTCGAGCTCTCGAACGAACGTCGGGACGAAGACGGCCGACAGCATCCCGCCGGCCACGAGCTCGAACACGATGTTGGGCACCCAGTTCGCCGTCTCGTAGGTGTTGCCGAGATACGTCGTTCCCACGGCGACGCCGAGCACGATGTAGCGAGCGAAGCCGGCGATCCGGGCGGCGCCGGTTACGACGGACAACCGCGCCGACATGCGCAGGAACCCCGAACCGTCATCGGCGGTGAGCATAGGGGGCTCGCTTTAGGGGGCCGGGATGTAGCGCAGGCCGGGTCCGCGACCGAAGTGACCGCCGGCGCTGTCGGCGGCTGCGCGCAGAGCGAGCACCGTACCGACACCGGACGGGTCGTCGGCGGCGGCGTCGAAGGTCGCCAGGCGCGGCGGAGGATCTTCGATCCGCCGCAGCGCCGCGACGGCGCCGAGCTGTTCGACGGCCGGTGCCACGGCAAGCGCGCTCGTCACCCGCACGGCGCCTCGGGCCACCGCGGCGAGCGGCTCACGACCCCTCGACGCCAGCACGACGATGTGTGCGCTCGTGGGTGGGAAGGAAGCTGCCTCGTCGGCCTGAGCTTGCCGCACGAAACCCGCCTCGGTGAGTCCTTCGAGGACGCCGTCGCCGCCACCGCCGACGAGCAGCTCGCCGAGCTGCAACGCACCGTCCCCGGCCGGATCGCGCTCGGACAGGAGACGTTCGCCGAAGGCGCGGATGAGCGCGTCACGGTCCTGCGCTTCGGACAGCTCCCATCTCGAGGTGAGAGTCACAGAACCGGCGTCGAGCCCGCCCGCCTCGGTGATCGCCTCGCGCACACGAGCGTGCCAACCGGCCGTCTCCTCGCCGGTGACGAACAGGATCTGCATACCGGCGAGCACGTTGTCCGCGACCTTCGGAGCGAGCTGCCCGATCAGATCGTTGGCACTGTCACGTTCTTCGTCGAGCTCGCTGATCGTTCGTCGATGCTGGTCGATGCGACCCTGGAGGTCGTCGAGCCGGCCTTCGAGCGCATCGACGGTGACGCGGTCGAGGACCGTCGTCCCGACAAGCACACCCAGCCCGAGGGCCAGGAAGACGGCGACGATCGAAACGATGTGGTAACGGAAGTCGATCAAAACAGCTGTTGGATGCGGAACCAGGTGTCGCGAACGACCTCCCACACCGACGACCAATAAAGCCGGAGCGGCTCCGAGATCGCGCTCATGATGACTCCAGTGATCAGGACGGCGATCGGCAGCAACAACACCAGCCGTGCGGAGATCCGGGTCCGGTAGAGCTGCGACACCCCCTTCGCGTCCACCAGACGCGGGCCTATGCGCAGTCGGGCGAGGAACGTCGAGGCCATCCCCTGCCGTCCCTTGTCGAGGAACTCGACGAGCGAGTTGTGTGACCCGACGGCCACTATCAGCTCGGCCCCCCGCTCGTGGGCGAGGAGCATAGCCACGTCCTCGCTCGTGCCCGGTGCGGTCAGCACGTCCGCAGACAACCCCAAAGCCTCGATCGTCGGCAGCCCCGGCGAAGACCCGTTCGGATATGCATGGACGACCAACTCGGCCCCGCAGCGCAACGCCTGGGTCGACACCGAGTCCATGTCCCCGAGGATGATGTCCGGACGCATCCCGCGGGCCAGACAGGCGTCTGCCGCTCCGTCCACGGCGATGATCACCGGACGCATCTCGCGGATGTAGCTCCGAAGCGCGTCGAGGTCCTCCTTGTAGTGATATCCACGCGTCACGACCAGAGCGTGCCGACCCTTGATGCGGGCCTTCAGGTCGGGGGTTGTGATCGCGGTCAGGAGGATGTCTTGCTCGCGCCGGACGTAGTCGAGTGTGTTCTCGGCGAATCGCTCGACCGTCTCCGAGAGCTTGGCGTGAGCCGCGTCCATGCTTTCGCGGATGTCCGCCTCGCTGAGGAGCGTCCCCGTGGCTATCGCTTCCTTGCCGGCGAACAACGTCTGTCCGTCCAGGCGTACGCGTTGTCCTTCGCGGATCCTCGTGAAGACGTCGGCGCCCACGTTGTCGAGGATGGGGATCCCGGCCGTGGCCAGGACGAGGGGGCCGAGGTTCGGGTAGCGGGCCGAGACCGACGATCGTGCGTTCACCACGGCGCCGACGCCGTGTTCAAGGAGGCTCTCCGCCGCGATCCTGTCGAGCTCCTCGTGATCGATGATCGCGATGTTGCCCGGCTCGAGGCGGCCGATCAGCCGCTTGGTTCGCCGGTCGAGGCGCGCGGTGCCCTCGATGCGTCCCTTCGTGGACGACCGTTTCGCAGAAGCGGGGGCGCGACGGAGCAGGCGGAGCGCCATGGCAATCACCCTACCCTTCCGGCGGCGGCCGAACCCGCTTACGGCAACGGGAGCCCGAAACGACGTGCGAGCCGCGTGAAGAACGAATCGGGGGCCAGTCGAACCAATCGGACCGTCGACGCCCCCACCGAAGCCCGGAGGACGTCGCCCTCGCCGATCTGGGTCCGAGGCTTGCCGTCGCCGAGCACTATGCCTCGGCCTCCGAACCGGACGGCCACCTCGATGTGCTGATCGTCGGCGACGACCAGCGGTCTGTCGAACAGCGCGTGGGCTCCCACAGCGACCACGACGAGGCATCGCAATCGCGGAGACACGACCGGCCCGCGCATCGAGAAGGCGTAGGCGGTGGAGCCCGTCGGCGTCGCAGCGATCAACCCATCCGCGCCGAAGGCGGTGAAGGGCTGGCCACCTATGGTCAGCGTCATCTGGACGACCTTGCCGCCGACACCGCGTTCGACGGAGAACTCGTTGATCGCCTGGCCGAGGTCCTCTTCGATCCCGCCCGGCCGGATGACACGCGCCTGAACGGTCGATCGCTCGTCGAGCGTGCACCGGCCCTCCAGCGTCGCGTCGAGCGCGTCGAAGACGTCGTCGGGTCCGACCTCCGTGAGGAATCCGAGGTATCCGAGGTTCGCGCCGAGGATCGGGACACCGTCGAAACCCGCGAGCTCGATCCCGTGAAGGACCGTACCGTCGCCGCCGAGGACGACGAGGAGATCGAGCGTCCGGAACGACTCCCGATCGGTGGAGCATCCGTCGAACCCGAGAGCGTCCGCGTCCTGGGCCGACAAACACGCCGTGTGTCCGTGGTCCTCCAACCACCGGATGATCTTCGGGACGAGCTCGCGCGCTTCCTCCTTCTGCGCGTGTGCCACGATCCCGACCCGACTCATCGCTTAAGCCCCGACGCCCGGCTCGAGGTAGAGCAGGAACTCGCGGTTCCCGTGCGTGCCCGTGATGGGTGACGGCATGGCGCCGCGGCACCGATAGCCGATCCGTTCCGCGCCGGCGGCGATCTCACTCACGACACGAGACTGGAGGACAGGGTCACGCACAACCCCGCCTTTAGGGACGTTCCGCTTGCCCACCTCGAACTGCGGCTTCACCAAGGCTACGACCTCTGCGCGCGGAGCGAGCCTCGCGACGACCGGGAGCACTGTGCGTAGTGAGATGAAGGACACGTCTACCGTGACAAGGTCTACGTCTCCGATCCGAGCCGACGAGACATCGCGAACATCGGTGCGTTCGAGAACCTCGACGCGGTCGTCGTTGCGAAGGGACCATGCGAGCTGGCCGCGGCCGACGTCCAGCGCGACGACGCATCCCGCACCGTGCTGCAGGAGACAGTCGGTGAATCCGCCCGTGGAGGATCCGACATCCAGACAACGCTTCGCGCGAACATCGATCCCGAGCTCCTCCAGCGCCGCCTCGAGCTTCTCTCCACCTCGGGAGACGTACCGCGCCGTCGGGCCGGCGAGCTCTATCGGTTCTGAGTCGAGCACGAGCCTGTCCGGCTTCGTTGCGAGCGAGCCCGACACGAGGACTCGACCGGCGAGGACGGCGTCTTGAGCTCGTGCCCGGGAGTCGGCCATCCCCCGGCGAACGAGCTCGGCATCCAGTCGGCGGCGGCTCAGTGCTCCGAGCTCTTCTTCGCCGGTCTGCGTTTCGCCGCCGGTTTGCGCGTCGCGGGTCTCTCCAGCTGACGAACCCGGCGCTGGAGCCGTTCGACCTCTTCGCGCGTGGCCAACCCGAGGGATCGGACCTGCCGCCGGATCTCCTTCTGGATCAGCCCGGCGAGCTCGCGACGGCTCCGGGCGGAACGTTCGGCGACTTCCTTCGCTTGCTTCTGGAGCACCTTTGCGCGCGACTCCCCCCGCTTCGCGAGGTCGTCGACGATCCGTTGAGCCCTGTCGCGGGCACCCTCGTTACGGTCCGCCATCTGCATCGAGGATACTGGCACCCGTCAGGGGAGGCACGACATGGCGATGCTCATCCCGATACGGGACCTGAACCCCCACAAGCGCTTCCCGATCGTGACGCTTGCGTTGATCGGCACATGTGCGTTGGCGTACATCGCCACCGCGAGCAACCTGCTCCAACTGTCTCCCTTGGCGTCGTTCCGCTGGGGCGCCGTACCGTGCGACGTCGTGGGCCAGTGCCCCGCCTTCTCTGGGCAGCTCGAGCAGGAGTTCCCCAGCCGGTCGCCGTATCTGAGCGTGCTCTCGTCGATGTTCATGCACGGCGACATCCTGCACCTCGGATTCAACATGCTCTTCCTCTGGGTCTTCGGGAACAACGTTGAGGACCATCTCGGCCGGATCCGCTTCGCGATCTTCTACCTCGTAACGGGTTTCGCCGCGGCCTTCGCGCACATCGCCGTGAGCGCCGACTCGCAGATCCCGATAGTCGGGGCGTCCGGCGCGATCTCGGGGATCCTCGGCGGCTACGCCCTGCTCTGGCCGCGAGCCACGATCATCTCGATCCTCCCGCTCGGGTTCTTCTTCACCACCATCCGGACGCCGGCCTGGGTCTCCTTGGGCCTGTGGTTCGTGGTGCAGCTGTTCGGCGGTGTCGCCGGGCTCGGCGAGGCCTCAGGCGGAGGTGTCGCCTACCTCGCTCACGTCGGTGGTTTCGTCGCCGGGCTGGCTCTGATCTTCCCGTTCGGCGCCGGACGACCGCGCCCCGGTCGCGAGCCCGTCCTCGACGAGTGGCGCGAGTGAAGACGTCGTCGCTTCCGTCTGCTCGACGAGCAACTCGTTGACGTCGCGCAGGATCCAGTCGGGGCGGTCGGTCACACCGGCGAGGTCGGCCTCCCGCGTCACGCCCGTCAGCACCAGCGCCACAGGGACACCGGCGGCGCGCGCGCCGGCGACGTCCGTCTCGGGCCTGTCGCCGCAGACGAGCGTGCGCGACGGCTCGGACCCCGCTCGCTCCAGCGCCAGCCGAACCATCTCCGGCTTGGGCTTCCCAACGACCGCCGCGCGACGGCCCGACGCCACTTCGATCGCGGCGAGGATGGCTCCCGATCCCGGCAGCAGCCCCAGCTCACCCGGGTAGGTCGCGTCGTTGTTCGCTGCGACGAACGGAACATCGGCTCGGGCGACATCGGCGGCCCGACGGAGGTCGTCGAAAGTGAGCTTCGGGTTCCACGCCACCACCAGCGCCTGCACGCTTGTCGTCTGACTGGTCGGAACGAGACCATCCGCACGCAGCAGCTGGGCGAGGCCGGGAGCGGCACAGAGATGGACGCGATCGCCCGTCCGGAGACCGATGTTGCGCAGATGCTCGATCACGACGTGACCCGACGTGACGATGTCGGTCGGCTGCGTCGGGATCAGCATCCGCATCAGCTTCACCGCGTACTGCCGCGGTGATCGCGACGCGTTATTCGTGAGGAACACCACGCGCTTCCCCTGCTCGCGGAGACGGGCGATGGTCTGCGCGGCCCCCGGGATGGCTTCTTCGCCCAGCCAGACGACACCGTCCAGATCGAAGAGGAACCCGTCGAAGCGATCCGCCAGCCTCATGAAGTCGCTTCGCGCGGTCGATCTTCAGGGTCGTCGGTCACGGGAGGCTCCGGCGCCAGTCGCTCAAGGTGTGCCTCCCACAGGGCGAGGGCGTCGGAGTAGTCGTCGTTGCCCGGCCGCATCACGTTCGCCATCCGCAGGTGCCCGACGGCTTGATGCAGCCGGCCCAATCGCCCCAGGCACAGTCCGGCGCCGAAGTGCGCGTAGTCGTTCGCCGGAGAGATCTCGAGAGCGGCTGTGAACTCCGCGAGAGCCGCCGAGAACCGCCGGCCGCGGAAGTAGGCGCGCGCGAGGGCCTCTCTGATGGACGCCTTCTCCGGCTCGGCCTCCGCTGCTCGTTCGAGCAGGGTCGCCGCGGCGTGGACGTCGCCCGCCTCGAGCAGCTCGAGTCCGCGTTGATACCACTCATAGACGGCGGGCACGCCACCATGGTATTCGCGGCTTCGCCGCGGGGCGCCGGCGCCTCGATATCGGCCGGATACCATGGCGCCCATGGCGACCGTGCGACCGTTCCACGGCATCACGTTCGACCCCACCCGAGTCCCCGACCTCAGCCGCGTCACGTGTCCGCCGTACGACGTCATCTCTCCCGCCGATCGGGACGAGCTCTACGACCGCGACCCGTACAACATCGTCAGGATCGTGTCGGGACGCGAGGAGTCCG
>JBOGXL010000216.1:0-2042 GCA_050694575.1 Actinomycetota bacterium
CCTTGTCGATGCGCACCATCGGCAGTCGGCGCCGTTCGGAGTTCAGCGCGTCGCGCTGTCTGGTCAGCGCCTTCTCCTTGTCGAGGAGCTCCTTGCGCGCTTGCTTCCACTCCTCGCGCGAAACGACATCCGGAAGGCTCATAGAGGTCACCTCCTGATCGTGGGCGGCGATGTGCCTATACCCAGATAGACGGCGCGATGACCCCGAAGTCATCGGTGCGGCACACCTCTCTTATGATGAGTGGCCCGTATGACCGACGTGACGGTTGAGCGCACCGAATTCGAAGCCCGGCTGGCGGAGCACCGTGCCGACCTGACCGGCTATTGCTACAGGCTGCTCGGGTCGGCCTTCGAGGCCGAGGACGCCGTCCAGGAAACCCTTATCCGCGCCTGGCGCGCGCTGGACAACTTCGACGGGCGATCCGCCCTGCGCACGTGGCTCTACCGCATCGCCACGAACGTGTGCTTCGACATGCTGAAGAGCCGGAAACGACGGGCGCTGCCTATGGACATGTCCCCGGCGGCCTCCTCGGCCGATGCTCCACTTGCCCCACCGCTGCCGGATTCCACGTGGGTGGAGCCGATCCGCGACGACTGGGTTGTTTCCGTCGACGCCGACCCGGCGGAGCTGGTCACTGCACGGGAGTCCGTCCGTCTCGCGTTCGTCGCGGCGCTGCAGTATCTGCCGCCGCGACAACGAGCCATCCTCATCCTCCGGGATGTTCTGCGGTGGAAGACGAGTGAGGTTGCCACGCTCCTCGAAACGACGCCGGCATCGGTCAACAGCGCCTTGCAACGCGCGCGGTCGACGCTCGAAGTGAAAGAGATCAACCCCGCTCGTCCGTCCGACCCCATGGACGCCGAGCAGCAACTCCTCCTCGACCGCTACGTCGACGCGTTCGAGCGGTACGACATCGAGTCCTTCGTGTCGTTGTTGCACGAAGATGCGCTGCAGTCGATGCCCCCCTACCCCATGTGGCTGCAGGGACCCGAAGAGATGGGCCGCTGGATGGTCGGGCCTGGTGCGGCCTGTCGCGGTTCGCGCTTACTGCCGTTCAACGCGAACGGGCGTCCGGCCTTCGCGCAGTACCGTCCGAGTGGACCCGACGGCCGTCACGAGCCGTGGAATATCCATGTCGTCGAGATCTCGAAAGACCGCGTGGCTGCGATCACGTACTTCCTCGACACGAAGCTGTACCCCCTCTTCGGCCTCCCGCAGCACCCCGACGGCTAGCCGCCCGGGCTCAGCCGTCGAGGCCGCTCAGGTCGGAGGGCACGTCCACCGCGTGCTCGTGCAGGATCTCGAGCGGGACGATGTCGAGGGCGCGTTCGTGCGTCGAGGCCAGAACGACAGGCGCTGCTACACCGTCGTGGTGCGCGCGTAGCCAATTCCTCGCCGTAACACACCAACGATCCCCGGGCGACAGCCCGGGGAAACGGAACTGCGGCATCGGCGAGATCAGATCGTTGCCGATCCCGCGCTGGTGCTCGAGGAACTCCGCCGTCATCACCGCACAGATCGTGTGACTGCCGAGATCCTCGGCCCCGGTCGTGCAACAGCCGTCGCGGTAGAACCCGGTGACGGGGTCCAACCCGCACTCCTCGAGCTCGCCGCCAAGGACGTTCCTATCGGTCACGTCCCCAGTATCGCCACTGGGCGGGACGGTTCGGCGGATCGGCGGGCGCTACGAGTCCCCGCGCAGGATCTGGTCGACGAGGTCCGCGAACGCCTCCTCCGGAGCTCCAAACCCACCGTGCGCCCCTTCGAAATAGGTCACATCGATGCCGAGCCGCTCGGCGAGCGCCGCGGCCGCGCGGTACGCACCCTGTTCGCCCGACGTCTTCCCTCCGCCGACGACCACGCGGCTGGGGGAAGCGTTCAACGCGGCGAAGTCGGGAACGTAGCCGCCGATCGGGCGGATCTCGTGCCCCAGGAAGAAGTCGAAGTTGCCCATCATCCGCTGCATCATCTCGGCCTGCCCCGGAGCGGGCTCGCTCGGCTGCTGCGCTTCGCTGTACGACGGACCGCCCTCTTCGACGGC
>JBOGXL010000217.1:0-4798 GCA_050694575.1 Actinomycetota bacterium
GCGATGTCTCTCGCGACGAACAAGCCCTACGGCGTGAACTTCTTGATGCCGTTCCTCGATCGTGACGCGGTGGTGGCAGCTGCGAGTTGCCCCCTCGTTGAGTTCTTCTATGCGGATCCAGACGCGGACCTTGTCGGTCTCGTCCATTCGGGCGGTGCTTTGGCGTCCTGGCAGGTTGGATCGGCCGACGAAGCGCGTGCAGCTGTCGATGCGGGGTGTGATCTGGTCATCGTCCAGGGGGCCGAGGCCGGCGGCCACGTGCGCGGAACGAAGCATCTCGCTGACGTTCTCGCCGAGACGGTTTCTGTCGTAACCATCCCGGTCGTCGCGGCGGGTGGCATCGGCGATCAAACGCAGGTCAAGAACGCCATCGACGCCGGCGCATCGGGAGTACGCATCGGTACCCGCTTTCTCGCCGCTACCGAGTCGTCGGCTCATCCGGACTACATCGCCGCATTGATCGAAGCCACGGGTGACGACACGGTGTTGACCGAGGCGTTCTCCGTCGGCTGGCCCAACGCGCCGCACCGTGTGCTCCGCTCGTGCGTCGAGGCGGCCGGACGATCCACCAACGACTTCGTCGCGACGGGCTTCAGAGAAGGTGAGGGGTTCCCCATCCCGCGTTTCGCACCGACGCCACCGTCGAACACGGTTACCGGCGACGTCGCCGCGATGGCGCTGTACGCCGGCTTATCCGTGGACGCCGTTCGGTCGCGGCAGTCGGCCGCGGACATCATCGCCGAACTGTGCACGAAGAACTAACTCGGGAGGTGGAGCGTTCTCGCACATGGTTCATCCTGAAAGGCGGTTTGTCACAGGGTCGAGGACCGCTCGTAGTGCGCGAACACCTTCGCTCGCTGCGCTATTTCTCCTTCGCCCGGTCGACGAGGCGACGGGCGATGAGCCGAAGGCAAAGCGTCTCGTCGGCGCCCTCGAAGATCGACAGCACCCGAGCGTCGACGAAGTAGCGGCTGACCGCGTACTCCTCGGCGTAGCCCATGCCTCCATGGATCTGCTGGGCTTCACGTGTCACCCATTCCGACGCGCGGCACACGTACGCCTTCACCATCGCCGCTTCTAGCGTGCCCTGCCCGGTCGCCATCGTACGCGCCACCGAGTAGGCGAACTGCCGACCCGCCTGGATCAACGCGGCCATGCGCGCGAACTTCGCTCTCGTCAGCTGGAACTGCGCAAGGGGCATAGCCGTCCCCCGATCACGGCCGAACATGATGCGCTCGTTGGCGTAGTCGCGAGCTGCCTCGAACGCGGCCTGCATCACTCCGATGGCCCGGCCGGCGGTTTGCAGGCGCCCATTCTCGAAGCCCCCCATCGTGAGGTAGAAGCCCCGGCCAACGCCGCCCTCGGCGCCGACGAGGTTCTCGCCGGGGACGAACCAATCGTCGAACGCGACCTCGAAGGAATGCATGCCGCGATAACCGATCGTGTCGATGGCGCGGCCTTCCATCACTCCGCCGTCGTCCTGTGTGAAACGGAACTCGTGGCCGGGCGCCTCCGGTTTGTCGATAACGAAGAGCGAGAGTCCGCGATGCCGTAGCGAACGATCGGGGTCTGTGCGCGCCAAGACCATCAACGCATTGGCGCGGCCCGCGAACGTCGCCCATGTCTTGACCCCCCGGATCTTCCAGCCGTGCTCCACCTTGGTGGCGGTGACGTTGGCGAAAGCGGCTTCTGACCCGACATCAGGCTCGGTGACCATCACGCCGACCATGAGCTCGCCCGTCGCGATAAGTGGCAGCCAGCGCTGCTTCTGCTCCTCGGTCCCACCTTTGACGATGGCCCGCGCCAGGATCTCGGGCCGCGTGATGAGCGACCCTCCGATCCCGAGGCTCCCCCGCGACAGCTCCTCGGTGGCGATAACCATGCCGAGATACTCGCTCTCGCCGCCCAATGCGTACCCGCCGTACTCCTCAGGCACCGACAGGCCGAAAGCACCGAGGTCGGCCAACCCTTTGATGATGTTCTCGGGGACGTCGCTGTTGGTGCGGTGGACGTGTTCGGCGACGGGGCGGATCTTCTCCTCGGCGAACCGACGGAACGTGTCGGCCACCAGTCCGAAATCCTCAGGAAGATGGGGAGGCCCGCCGCCGTGTTCGAGCACCCGCTCGCCCAGCGCCTCGATCGACGCGGCGCCGCGGTACTCCTCCACGAAGTGACGGGCGGGCTCCAACACCTTGGGCTCGACGCCCCACTCCGACTCGCGCCCGAGGATCTTGGCGCCCAGGTCCCACACGACGTCGCTGATGAAGTGACAGGCGAGCTCGGCTTCGAGCTCGCCGTGCTCCCCATAGTCGAGCATGCTCCGGCATGCCTCCACCGCGCTCGCGGCGTGGGCCAGGTCGTACGCGAAGATCCCGTGGCCCTCGAGAAGGTCCACGGATACCCCGCCGCTCTCATGGGTTGCATACGCGGCGAGTGCCTTCATGGCCCGCCGGACGGTCTCGGACGCGGCGTCTACCGCACGGCGAGCGGCCTGGAGATCAGCGGACACGCCTCAGAGATTAGACGTCCACGAAGCCAAGCGGGACCGTCTCTACAACGATACGAGCGGTACGCCAGCTTGACGCCGGCCGTCCAGCTCGTCGCCGCGTCGCTCTAGAGCTTCAGCAGCTCCACGCTCTTCTCCCAGAGGTTCCTTGCAGCATCGTAGTCGGCGCGATGGATGGCCGAGGCGACGTTCACGATGCGTGCCGGCGCGGACGCCTTCAACTTGGGGACCAAGATATATGCGTCAGAAGGAACGGTCCGAGGTGGTTGACCTGAAACGTCGACTCGAAGCCGTCCCCGGTGAGCCGGCGTTCGCTCAGGACCACTCCCGCGTTGTTCACAAGGACGTGGAGCTTCGGGCAGCGCTCGTCGAACTTCCGAGCGAACCTGCGGACGTCGTCCAGCCGGGCGAGATCGAGCTGCACGGCCGTGACGTTCTCGTCCGGGAAGCGCCCTTTGATCTCATCGACCGCCGCTGCACTTTTCGCCGTGTCGCGTGACGTGATGACGACCTCCGCCCCCATCCCGGCTAGGCCGGCGGCGGTTTCCAGGCCGATACCACTGTTGGCGCCCGTGACGAGAACCGTCTTGCCCTTAACCGTGCGCAACTCCTTCTTGAGATCAGAAGATCACCCAAGAAGATTCTGCCAGCGGGCCCGGCTTGAGAGCCGCTGGTCATCGGCGGCCCGGCTAAATAATTCGAGGCATGATGACCCAATGACCCTTGTCGCTCGATCGCTGCGTCTCGTGGAGATCGCCGGCGACGTTCGTTCCCTGCTGCCGGGCGGAAGCGCCGGGCTCCTCCAGCTCATGTATCCGCCGCTCGGTCACGCAGTCGCCGAGCATTCCGAGTTCTTCGACGACCCGTTCGGCCGCGTGTATCGCTCGATCCCGCAGATCTGGGCGACGATCACGACGCCGGAAGGTGTCGGTCGCGCCCGCGTCATCCGGGACCTCCATCGCTCGATCGGGGGCGTCGATGCCGCCGGCAACCGCTACCACGCGCTGGAGCCCGACACCTTCTGGTGGGCGCATGCGACGTTCACGTGGGAGATGTTCCGCGCGGTCGAGCTCTTCTGGCGTCACCCGCTTGACAGCGTCGCGCGCGAGACGCTGTACAAGGACACGGTCCAGTGGTACGAGTGTTACGGCGTATCGACGCGCCCCGTCCCCGCGAACTACAGCGCGTTTGCGTCCAGATTCACGGGGATCTGTGACGAGGTCTTGGTGCTGACGCCGGCCGCCGAACGCGCGGTCGAGATTGCTCTCGCCGGCGATATCTCGCTCCCGGCGATACCCGGGCTCCTCGACCGGACCGCACGTCCTCTCGTCGCGCCGCTTGGACGTGCACTCGTCTTCGGGTGCCTTCCGGCGTCCGTCCGGCAGCGGTTCGCGCTCCCTTGGCGCCGCCGCGATCGCGCAGCGTTCGCACTCCTTCGATCATCTGCACGACGCGGAATCGCGGCCCTCCCAACTAGTTCACATCGCGCAGCTCTGCGCTGGGGGATGCGTTACGTAGGCTCGCGGACGCGCGACGAACGATTCCAAGGCGGTTCGACCAGATTGAGGCGTCAACGCCACATCGAGGGAAAGGCGCTAAGAGGGTGCGCCAAGAAACCCGGTTGCTGGACGCCAGATCGACATTAGCTAGTTCAACACGACGAAGCTCTCACCACCCCAACCGCGACGGGGCTAGGGGTCTCGGGACCCGAAGTGGCCCTGCACCACCCGATGAGTTCCGACCACTCGGCTGGTCACATCCTTGGAGACCCTCGAGCGAAAGGGCACTGGAGATGCGAGAGCTGATCGCGACGACACTCCTGACCCTGGACGGCGTCATGCAGGCCCCCGGCGGTCCGGGTGAGGACGAGGACGCCGGATTCGAATACGGCGGCTGGTCGGCGACGCAGTGGGACGACCGCATGGCCGAGGTCATGGACGGGATCATGGGCAAGCCGTTCGACCTCGTCCTCGGACGCAGGACCTACGACCTCTTCGCCGCTTTCTGGCCGAACGCTCCGGAGGAAGCAGGCGGCAAACCCCTGAACGACGCCACGAAGTACGTCGCCTCGCGGGGTCGTCCGTCGTTGACGTGGGACACATCGGTTCTGATCGAGGGCGACGCGGCCGAAGGCGTCGCGCAGCTGAAGGAACAGGACGGTCCCCAGCTGCAGGTGCACGGCAGCGGCAACCTGCTCCAGACGCTGATGCGTCAGAACCTCGTCGATCGGTTCTACGTCTGGGTGTTCCCGGTCCTCGTCGGGACGGGCAAGCGCCTGTTCGCGGACGGCAC
>JBOGXL010000218.1:0-6276 GCA_050694575.1 Actinomycetota bacterium
CGACGCCTCCCAACAGGGCGAACGACGCGGTGAGGTCGAAGCCGGTATCGGACTCCGCGATCTCGGGAAGCAGGTGGATGAACGCGTCGCCGAGCAGCGCGCCGGCGGCGAAGGCGATCAGGCCGAGCAGCGCCCGGTCGAGGGTGCGCGGCCGGACGACCAGGGTCAACGCACCGACGAGAGACAGGCCGCTGATCACGACGACGGCTCCGAGGGTGCCTGCCCACGCGTTGAGACTCATGAGTCGAGACTGAGTATCAACCGGTTAAGGCTCCGAGCACGGCATCCTTTGGAAGCACGTCCCTGATCCCCCGGCGGTCCGAGAGGTAATCCACTATCTCGTCCACCGACATGGCATGCGCTTCACGCAGGCCTGCACCGATGTGACGCAGATAGGCAGTGGACGGCGCGGCGGAGCGCGTGCCGCGGTGCTGCGTGAACGTGAGTATCGGGTGGCCGTCCAGGGCGCCGAGCGACAGCACGAGGCCGTACGTGTGATCGGCCCCCACTATCAGCTCGAGGCCGTCGTCGAATCCGGGTACGGCGACCTCTCCCGGCGGAAGCCAGTTCTCCTGCGCGACGACGTCGGCGAACTGTTCGGCGGTGATGAGGTACAGCCGCGCTTTCGTCTTGACCTCTGCGTCGGGGTCGACGAAAGCGACGCCGCCGCCCCACGTCCGAGAGTTCCCGCCGAAGACGAGCTCCCGGCCGATCTCCCACGGCCGGTCGTCGATCGGTTCCGTCGGATCGCGGGCGCCCGGATAGGCGTGGCTCGCCCCTTGCGGGGTGCCGCCGCGCAGATAGAAGTCGAACCGAGGCCGGCTGAGGTTGGATCCGTAGGCCGCGTACCACACGAGGCCGGTCACGACGAGTGGCGGATGAGCAGGATGTCGCCCTCCTGCACCTCGTAGTCGCGCCCCTCGAGACGCAGGAGGCCGCGGCGCCGAGCTTCGTCCTCGGATCCAGCCTCGACGAGGTCCGGGAAGCGCACGCGGTCGGCCTTGATGAACCCCTTCTCGAAGTCCGAGTGGATCACTCCGGCCGCCTCGGGGGCCTTGGAACCACGTTTCGCCTCCCAGGCGCGGGCCTCGGTCTCACCCGCCGTGAAGAAGGTGAGCAGTCCGATCGCCTCGTAGGACGCGCGGATGAACGCGTCGGCTCCGAGCTCCTGGATGCCGAACTCGGCGAGCAGCGCCGCGGCGTCGTCGTGCGCGAGCTCCGTGGCTTCGGCTTCGAGGAGCCCACAAAGTACGAGCCGGGGCGACGGGATGCCATCTGTTGGCGTGGCCGGGTCGTCGGCGTTGATCACGTGGATCGCCGGCTTCATCGTGAGCGGCGTCCACAGGGAGACCACCCGGCGCTGCTCCGGCGTCCAGTCCTCGTCGGCCAGCCACCGGCCATCGCTCAGTGCCGCCTCGGCCCGCTCACACGTCTCGAGCTCGAGCCTGGCTTGGGCGTCGTTGCTCTTGGCCTGCCGCGCCGCTCGCTCCATCACTTTCTCGACGGTCGCGAAGTCGGCGACGGCCAGCTCCGCTCTGAACTGCTGAAGCTCTGCGATGGGATCGGCATCCGTGCCGAAGGCGCGAAGGACGATGGCCAGCGCGTCGGCCGCCCGCGCTGCACCCAACGAATGTGCGTCGATCCCGGCAACGTCGACCAGACGGACCTGAGCATGTGTGATCTTGGCCGACGCGTAGATCCGAGCGATGGTCTCGAGACGTTCGTCCGGGACGTCGACGACGGCTTGCGATCCGAACGAACCCGCCGTCGATCGCCTGGACACGGCCGTGAACACCGTCGACTTCCCCGCGCCTGGGAGGCCGACGATCGCGACATCTTCCATCGTGGAAGCATAGGCGCGTGCATCCCAAGCTCACTCGCGCATACACGCCCGCCGGTGCAGCCGCGGCCGCGGCCGGAACGTTCACGTGGGGCGTCGGCATCGTGCTCATCAAGCTGACCGACTCGCCCTTCCTCATCGCCTCGTTCTGGCGTCATGCGTTCTCCGTCCCGATCCTGCTCGTCGCGTGGGCTCTCAGCTCCGACAGGTCGCTGCCGTGGCGCACCGCAGGCGTCGGCGGCATCCTCTTCGCGGCGCATCAGGTCGCCCACTTCAGCTCTCTGAAGTATTCGACGGCGGCGATAGTCACGATCTTCTTCTCGCTGCAACCGATCCTCGTCGGCTCTCTCGGGGGCCGAGTCACCGGTGAACGAACGACACGTCGCTTCTATGCGTGGTCGGTGGTCGCCATCGCCGGATGCGCGATAGTCGTCCTGGCCTCTACGGGCGGCGCCGGCACGACGCCGCTGGGCACCACCCTTGCCGTAGTCAACCTCGTGGCGTGGTCGGCCTACTACCTCGCGACGAAACGCGCGAGGGAGAACGTGACGACGGTTTCCTGGCTGGTGGTCATGACCGTCGTGTCGGGTTGCTGTATCGGGGTGATCGCGATCCTCGCCGGGAACTCCTTCGTCGTCCAGAGCAGCCGGGAGTGGATCCTGCTCGCGTGCGTCGCGATCATCCCCGGAACCATCGGCCACCTCCTCGTCACGTGGGCCCATCCCCGCATACACGCGGCCGCTTCGTCGGCCATCACTCTGGGCGTCCCCGTCGTCGCAGCGGTTGGTGCGGCGATCTTCCTGGACGAACCGTTCGGCCCGATGCACGTCGTGGGAGCACTGCTCGCACTCGGAGCAACGGCGGTGGCGATGCGCCACCTGCCTCCGCCCGTCACCGAGGAGGCCGTCGAACGCTACGGAGAGGTCGCGACTTGACGTCGGCGGTACAGCCGCCATCGCCGCCGGTGACCACCCACAACGATCGGCTGCGTTCGGCGGAGCCGCCCATGTCCCGGCGAGATACCCGTACCTGCGCACAACCAACCGCGGACGCGCACAGGTAAGAATCTCGTTATGGAGCTGACCGACCCGCTGGGACCGACGGATCACGAGCAAGTCGTCTTCTGTCGGGACCGAGAGACCGGCTTGCGGGCGATCGTCGCCATCCACTCGACGGTTCTCGGTCCGTCGCTCGGCGGGACGCGCTTCTACCCCTTCCCTTCCGAGGAGAACGCTCTCCGAGACGTCTTGCGGCTCTCCCGGGCCATGACCTACAAGTCGTCGGCGGCCGGCATCGACTTCGGTGGCGGGAAGGCCGTCATCATGGGTGATCCCAAGCGAGACAAGAACGAAGCCTTGCTGCGCTCCTACGCGCGGTATGTGCACTCCCTCGGCGGACGCTACATCACGACCGAGGACGTCGGAACGTCAGAGGCGGACATGAACGTCATCGGTCGGGAAACGCCGCGCGTGACGGGCATCTCCATCGAGCGCGGTGGCTCGGGCGACCCGTCCGACGCGACGGGATGGGGCGTGTTCAACGCGATGCGCGCGCTGGGTCGACGCATGTGGGGCCAGGACACATTGTCCGGACGCCACATCGCCGTTCAGGGCGTCGGCAAGGTTGGAACCTACCTCGTCGAGCATCTCGTGAAGGACGGCTGCCTCGTGACGGTCTCCGACGTCACGCCCGACTCGGTCGAGCGTGTTCGCTCCGAGCACGGCGTCGCGGCGGTGGACCCGGCGGAGGTCCACTCCGTCCGATGCGACATCTTCTCGCCGTGCGCGCTCGGCGGTACGCTGAACGCGGGAACTATCCCTCAGCTTCGCTGCGAAGCGGTCGCGGGTTCGGCGAACAACCAGCTGGCAACACCGGAAGACGCGGATCGGCTGGCCGAGCGCGGGATCCTCTACGCCCCCGACTTCATCGTGAACGCCGGAGGAGTGATCAACATCTCCTACGAGGTCGGGCGACGCTACGACCGAGAGGCTGCGTTCGCCCACGTGGCTCGGATCGCGCAGACCGTCGACGGAGTGCTCGAGCTCGGTGGGAACGAAGGCATCACGCCCGAACGAGCGGCCGAACGCATCGCGGAGGAGCGGCTCGAAGCCGGCCGGCATTCGCCGGAGCGGCGGTTCCTATTCGAACAGTCCTAGCCCGTCGGGGAAGTCGAGCCCGTCCTTCAGGTACTCCGGCGGCAGCGGCACACCGTCGACGAAGCGCACCCGCAGGACCGAGCCCTCACCAGCGGCGGTGTCGAAACCCACGCGGTCGGGACTCTCCGGGATCCGCGTCGGGTCGAAGTTCAGCCCGAGGTCGGCGACGTAGAGCGTCCCGTGCCGATCGACGGCGAGGCCGAATGGCGTGGCGAAACCCGGCGGAAGGACGTTCCGGACGAACACGCCGTCGGCGTCGTACTCGTTCACCACAGAGGGAAAGATCACGCTGGAGACGTACCAGTGCCCCGTCGGCGTCCCATCCGCGTCACGGGCCGCGACTATCGCACCAGGAGTCGCGGCAAGCGGATCCTCGATGAACGTCTTCGGCTGCTTCCCGACACAGTCGCGAGGCGATGTCGCGAAAGGCCCTCGATAGCGCAGGACGCGACCGGGCGCGGCTCCGGCCGGAGGGATGACGGGTGCGAACTCCGGGACGTAGACGTCGCCTCCATCGTCAAGGGCGATGGAGCCGGCCGTCCGTATCCCGACGTGGATCTCGCAGTAATCGGAGTCGGTGGCACGAAGCCGAGTGCACTTACCCTCCGGACATACCTCCTGCGTTGAGCGGCGACCGAAGACGGCATCCAGCGACCGCGACGACGGGAAAAAGACGAGGAGCTGACCGTCCGCCGCCGCGAAGTTGCCACTACCGACCTGCGTGACGAAGATCCGCTCGATACGGCCACGGCGATCGCGCTCGACCGCACAGCCGTGCGGCTCGGGAGTGGCGAGGAGGCGGGGATACCTGGCGATGAGCTTGCCCACTTGACGCTTCGTCCGTACGTCGAACACTCCCCACCCCTGCGGAACGCCCTCGGTCTGGCCGCTGTCCTCACCGAGCAGGATGTGGTTGCGGTCCAGACGACACACCTGCCCGTTCAGGTCCTTGCCGCCTGCCGAGGCCTGCGGGATGAACGGCTTCCACGTCGGCGGCTCCTGACCGATGTCGAGGATGTCGAGCTGGTTGCCTTGTGAGGCGAAAAGACGCCCGCCCGGACCTTCGGTCGACGGTGCAGCTTGCAAGCGGAAGGCGTGCAGGCCTCCGGTCTGTCCGAGCGCTTCATCGAAGGCTGTGACGCAAGCCTCGGCGCCCGGAAGATCTTTCCGGCAAGCGTCGGAGGACGATGTGCCCGAGCCGACGTAGACGGAGTCACCGACGATCGCCGGACCCGACGACGACGGACCCGCCAGCGGTGCCGCCCACAGCACTCGGCCGGTCTGAGCGTCGTAGGCGCGCAGCACGCCGTCGAGGGCCGCCGAGAACACCACGCGGTTCACCGCGGCCGAGGCCGAGTAGCTCGGCGCCTGGACACCGCGCCACATCAACTCGCCGGTTTCGGCCTCGATGGCGTGGAAGTACGGAGGGCTGCCGACGGCCGTTCCTCCGTAGATGCGACCTTCGTAGGTCGCGGCGGAACCGATGAACCCGCCTATCGAGGAGTCGTCGCCGACGTCTCCGGGTTCGGCGACCTTGGTGCTCCACAGTTGTTTCCCGTTGCCCGGGTGCAGCGCGTAGTACGTCCCGTCCTTGTTGCCGACGCCGAGCACCTCGCGTCCGGCCGCATCGACGAACAGGTTGGGGGTGGCGCCGAAGTCCCAGTCCCGCCGGTTCGGGAGGTGCGGCTGGAACGACCAGCGCGGCTTCCCGGTGCGGAGATCGAGGGCCGTCACGGCCTCGACGTAGGCCGTCCACCGGTTCGGTGCCGCTTCGCAGTTCGCCGTGCCGAAGTACAGGAGCCCCCGGACTCGATCGATGGTCGGAGACGACCAGACACCGCCGCATCCGTCACCGAGGTCCGGATTGAAGACCCACCTCACGGCTCCGGTCGCCGCGTCGAGAGCGACGATGCCACCACTTTTCCCACCGGCTTGGTTCGCGGGTCTGTTGTGCGTGTCGAACCCGACGTAGACCACGCCTTGCCAGGCGACGGGAGACGACTCCACCTGCACGGGGTCGCTCTTCAACCGTGGCTTCCCTTTCCTCGTCGCCCCGAGATACCGCACCCACATCGGCTCACCGCTCGTTGCGTCGAGCGCATACACACGCGGGCCGGCGCCGAAGATGACCAGACGGCGGCCGACCTCGGTGACCGCGGCCGAGGACACGATCGGGCCGAAGGCGGCGCCCGGCGCCGGCTTGGTGACGAATCGCCACCGCTCGGCGCCCGTGGCGGTGTCCATCGCGTACATCGTTCCGCTCCAGTCACCGACGAACAG
>JBOGXL010000219.1:0-5257 GCA_050694575.1 Actinomycetota bacterium
GGGACCAGGTCGGGGTCGGGGAAGTACCGGTAATCCGACGAGTATTCCTTCAGCCGTCCGCCTATCGTGCGGCCGGTGTCCTCGTCGAAGTGCCGCGTCTCTTGGACGATCGTCCCGCCCGAGGCGACCAGCTGGGTTTGCCGCTCGATCTCGTAGGCTAGGGCACGTTGCACCGACCTGATCGAGTTCACGTTCTTCACTTCCGCTTTCACACCGAGCTCCGTCGATCCTCGCGGGCGGACGGAGACATTGGCATCCACACGCAACGACCCTTCCTCCATCCGCACGTCGGATACGCCGAGCGCAAGCAGAAGACCTCGCAGCTCGGTGACGTACGCGCGGGCTTCGTCCGGCGTGGTCATGTCCGGCTTGGAGACGATCTCAACGAGTGGGATGCCGGCACGGTTGTAGTCGACCAGCGCATACTCGGCCTCGCCGATCCGTCCCCCTTCGCCGGCGTGGACGATCTTTCCCGTGTCCTCCTCGATGTGGACGCGTTCGATCCCGATGCGGCGTAGCGCCGGCGTCGATGGCTCCTCCTGATCGAGCTCGACCTCGATGAACCCGTCCGTCGCGAGCGGTATGTCGTACTGCGAGATCTGATAGTTCTTCGGCATGTCCGGATAGAAGTAGTTCTTCCTATGGAAGATCGACTCCGGGGTCACGCGACAGCTCAGCCCGAGAGCGATCCGTAGGGCGTACTCGATGGCGCGGGCGTTGGGGACGGGAAGCGTCCCCGGCTGTCCGCTGCAGACCGGGCACACGCTGGTGTTCGGCTCCCCACCGAAGGTGACGGGACACGAGCAGAACATCTTCGAAGCGGTGGACAGCTCTACGTGACATTCGAGGCCGATCACGGCCTCGAGCTCGGGCGTGGCAGGCTCCGCCGCGACGGGTTCGTCGAAGGGCAACGACGGCGTGCTGACGTGAACCGGTTGAGGCGGCTCCGGCGGCGCGGGAAGCGACCCGAGCACGACCTCGGACCTCGGCTCGGCCGGCTCGACCGGACGCGGGGGCGCGTCGTCGTCACCGAAGAAGACGTCCGAAGCACGCTCCGGAGACAGCAGGGTCGGCCCGACTATCGACGCCTCGCGAACGGCGCGCTGCCAGGCGCGGATGCCGTGGATGTGGAAGACGAGCTCCCGGCCCCCGTAGAGCGAGAGCAGGAGGTACCCCGAAGCGCGCCAAACGAACGGCACGACGCCGGTGAGGCGCCAGGTGTACAGATCCGACCATGGGAAAGAGATGTCGTCGACGTTGTCCTCACGGTTGCGGGGGACCCACCGGATCCCCTGGGGCTCGAAGGCGAGCGCCCCGGCGGCCGTTCCCGTCCAGACGCGTTCACGCTCACCGGTGTGATCCGCCTTCTCTTCCCCCACGAATGCGGCGAGACCGAGGAACATCGCGTCCAGGCCCCGCCGGAGCTGCCTGCGGCCGAGGCGGAGCTCGCTGTAGCCGATCAGCCAGGCCACGAACAGGGACCAGCCCGTGAGGATGTAGAGGCGCACATCGCCTCCGCGGGACGTGTACTGGACCACCACGGCGACCGTCGCCGCGGCGACGACCAGCCACGTTCCTCGGTCGCCCCAGATCTTGCGGCGGAACAAGTTCACGGTGGCAAGCTTACGTGCCGATCACGGCGGGGTCGCGGGTTATGCCAGCGGCTTGGAGCCGTCGAATCCGATGTCGGCCTCCAGTGCGAAGGCGGTACGCAGGAGCGTGGACTCGGTGAGCGGCGGGCCCATGAGCTGTAGGCCGACGGGGAGACCGTCCTCGGGGGCCACGCCGCACGGGATCGATATCGCGCACGAGCCGGCGAGTGGCGTCGCCACGGTGCAAACGTCCGATAGATACATCTGCAAGGGATCGTCGATCTTCTCGCCGATGCGGAACGCGGTCGTCGGCGACGTCGGCGAAACGAGGACGTCGACTCGCTCGAACGCGCGGTTGAAGTCCTGGATGATCTTCGTGCGCAGCTTCAGCGCGCGCCCGTACCAGGCATCGTAGTAGCCGGAAGACAGCGCATACGTGCCGAGGAGAAGGCGGCGCTTCACCTCGGCCCCGAACCCCGCTTCCCTGGTCGCCCGGTTCATCTTGAGCACGTCGTCGCCGTTCACACGGAGTCCGTACCGAGTGCCGTCATACCGAGCGAGGTTGGATGAAGCCTCAGCCGGGGTGATGACGTAGTAGGCGTCGATCCCGTACTCGAAGGACGGCAGCGACACATCCTCGACGACCGCGCCGAGTCGCTCGGCGATCACCAGCGCTTCGCGGACGCGTTGCGCGACGCCGGCTTGCGTGCCCTCGCCCATGAGATCGGTCGCGACGCCTATGCGCAAGCCCGTGATAGGCCGGCCGAGGCCCGCAACGTAGTCGGCGCGGTCTCCGGGGATCGACGTGGAGTCGCGGGGGTCGTGCTTCGCGATGTGCTGCAGCACCACCGCGGCATCGCGCACGTTCCTCGTCATCGGCCCCGCCTGGTCAAGGGAGGACGCGAAGGCGACGAGCCCGTATCGGGAGACCGATCCGTAGGTTGGCTTCATCCCCACCACACCGCTCAGCGACGCCGGCTGTCGTATGGAACCGCCGGTGTCCGTACCTATCGCGATGGGCACCATCCCGGCCGCCACGACGGCGGCCGAGCCGCCCGAGGAACCTCCCGGTACGCGAGTGGTGTCCCACGGGTTGCGCGTGATGCCGAAGGCCGAGTTCTCGGTGGACGAACCCATCGCGAACTCGTCGCAGTTCGTCTTCCCGACGAGCAGCATCCGCTCGTCGCGCAACAGCTCCCACACCGTCGCGTCGTACGGGGGACGGTAGTTGTCGAGGATCTTGGAGCCGGCCGTCGTCCGGATGCCCTTCGTGCAGATGATGTCCTTCAGCGCTATCGGTACGCCCGCGAGCCTTGGGAGGTGGTCTCCCCGGGCGCGGGCCTCGTCGACGCGCCGGGCGTGCCGCACCGCTGCATCACCGGTACGTGACACGAACGCGTGCAGCGTCGGCTCGAGCGCATCGATGCGGGCGACGGCCGACTCGGCGACCTCCACGGCCGACACTTCGCGCCGCTCCAGCAGAGCAACGAGGTCCGATGCGCTCTGCCGCCAGAGCTCGTCGGGCACCTCCTAGGCCTCGTCTTCGAGGATCTTCGGGACGCGAAAGAAGCCACCCTGTAGCTCGGGGGCGTTCTCGAGGATCGCCTCCGCCGCCTCTGGGGGCCGGGCGACGTCCTCCCGCCACACGTTGCGCAGCTCGATCGGATGGGCCGTCGGGGGCAGATCGTCCAGATCAAGCGACTGGATCCGCGTCGCGCGCTCGAGCACGGCGCTCAGCTGCTCGCGGAAGCGCTCGACCTCCTCCGGGGTCAGCTCGAGGCGTGCCAATCGCGCGACGTGCTCGACCTCTTCACGCGAGATGCTCATCGTGCCGGGAGTCTAGTCCAGGAGCTTCTGCAACCCGGCCTCGTCCAGCACTTCGACACCGAGATCGCGCGCCTTGTCCAGCTTCGAGCCGGGGTTGGAGCCTGCGACGACGAAGTCTGTCTTCTTCGACACACTCGAGGTCACCTTAGCTCCGCGGTCCTGCAGGAGCCGCGAAGCATCGTCCCGGCTCCAGCGCTCGAGCGTTCCCGTGATGACGAAGCTCTGTCCTCGAAGCGGACCCGACGCGGTCTTGCGCTCCTCGGCCAGCCGGAGACCGGCCGTCTCGAGCTTCCGGAGCAGCTCCTTGGACTTCGGCCGTTGGAAGAAGTCGACTATCGACTCGGCGACCACACGTCCTACGCCTTCCACCTCGAGGAGTTCGTCCACCGAGGCCTTCGCGATGCCCTGAATCGACCCGATGTGGTCGGCGATATCACGTGCCGTCGTCGCACCGACGTGGCGGATGCCGAGGCCGTACAGCAGACGGTCGATGGGACGATCCTTGGATCGCTCGATCGCTGCCAGGAGGTTGCCTACCGAGCGCTCCTTGTGCAGCGGCAGCTTCGCCACGTCTTCTTCGGTGAGCGTGAAGATGTCGGCCACGTCGGTGATCGCGCCGAGGTCGAGCAGCGCTCGCGTCGTCTTGTAGCCCAGGTGATCGATGTCCATCGCACCTCGGGAGGCGAAGTGGAAGATCCCTTCGAGGATCTGCGCGGGACACGCGAGGTTCGGGCACCGGATGACGACTTCGTCGGCGGGCCGTTCGAGCGGCGTGCGGCACACCGGACACTTCTTCGGCATGCGGAACCTCTTCTCCTTCCCCGTGCGTTTGGACGGGATCGGCGCCACGACCTCCGGGATCACGTCGCCGGCCCGGCGTACGACGACCCAGTCGCCGATACGCACGTCCTTCCTGGCCACCTCGTCGGCGTTGTGCAGGGTGGCCGTCGTCACCGTCACGCCGCCGACGTGCACGGGCTCGAGAACGGCGAAGGGCGTCACGGCACCCGTCCTGCCCACGTTCACCTCGATGTCGTTGAGGCGCGTGGTCTGCTCCTCGGGGGGGAACTTGAATGCGATAGCCCACCGTGGGGCCTTGGACGTGACGCCGAGGTCGTCCTGCGCGCCGACCTCGTCCACCTTGATCACAGCGCCGTCGATCTCGTGATCGAGGTCGTGGCGCATGGCTTCGAGGGCCGACAGGTACGACTTCGCGACCCGGAGGGTCTTCGCCGGCTTGGCTTCCGGATGAACCCGGAGACCGACCGACTTGAGGTACTCGAGCATCTCGGAGTGGCTCGTGAAGCGTTTGCCGTCGACCCGCACCAACCCGTGGAACGTGATGGACAGCGGGCGCGACGCTGTGATCTGCGGATCCTTCTGGCGCAGCGTCCCCGCAGCGGCGTTGCGGGGATTGGCGAAGAGGGTCTTGCCGGCTTCACCCAGGTCGTCGTTGACCTTCTCGAAGTCCGCGAGACGCAGATAGACCTCGCCGCGTACCTCGAGCCACGGCGGCGGATCGTCGGTGCGCAGCCGGTTCGGAAGCGCACGGATCGTCCGGAGGTTGGGCGTGACGTCCTCACCGACCGATCCGTCACCACGCGTCGCACCCCGCGCGTAGCGGCCGTTCTCGTAGACGATCGAGACGGAGACGCCGTCGATCTTCGGCTCCGTCACGAACGACGGCTCGCGCCCGAGCCCGCGGACGACACGTGCGTGCCAGGCCTCGAGCTCGGAGAAGCCGAAGGCGTTGTCGAGAGACAGCAGCCGCGCCGAGTGCCGTACCGGCGCGAAGAGCTCAGAAGGGGGTGCCCCGACGCGCTGCGTGGGGGAGTCCG
>JBOGXL010000220.1:0-8535 GCA_050694575.1 Actinomycetota bacterium
CCTGGCGGAGCGCAACGGGCCACCTACAGCGTTCGGCAAGCGCATGTTCACGGAAGTCGTGCGCAGCGTGGACGCGTCGGGGAACCTCGTGGTCGTGCGCACCTTCCCCGGGATGGCGCCCACCATCGCGGCCGTGCTCGATCAGGCCGAGGTCAAGGGGATCCTGGGAACGGTGGCCGGGGACGACACCGTCCTCGTCGTCGCCGACGAGCGAGCAGGCGGCAGGCGCGTGGCGAAGCGGATCGCCGAGCTCGGGTCCGGCGCATGAGCGACGCTCGTGCGAAGCGCTGCGTCCTGGCGTTCTCGGGAGGTCTCGACACATCGGTCTGCGCGGCATGGCTGCGCGCCGAGCAGGGTTTCGACGTCGTTGCGCTGACCGTCGATGTCGGACAGGGCCGGGAGCTGGATGGCGTCGGCGTGCGTGCGGAGGCCGCCGGTGTGGCGGATCTCGTCGTGCTCGACGCTCGTGAGCAGTTCGTCACGGATTTCTGCTGGCCCGCCTTGAAGGCCAGCGCGCTGTACGAGGGCCGGTACCCACTGGTCTCGGCCCTGTCTCGTCCGCTCATCGCGCGGGAGCTCGTCCGCGTCGCACGCGAGATGGGAGCCACGACCGTCGCCCATGGATGTACCGGCAAGGGCAACGACCAGGTGCGGTTCGAGACGTCCATCGCCGCCCTGGCACCGGACCTCGAGATCCACGCGCCCATCCGGGAGCTCGGTCTCCAGCGGGACCAAGCGATCGCCTACGCGCAGGAACACGGGATCCCCGTCACCGTCTCCGCCGACAAGCCGTACTCGATCGACGAGAACCTTTGGGGCCGTGCCATCGAGTCCGGAGTGCTCGAGGACCCGTGGACGGAGCCGCCGTCCAAAGACGTGTACGAGCTGACCGGCCAGCTCGACGGCGGGCCCGAGGCGCCCGACGACGTGGTCGTCGCTTTCGAGAGGGGCGTCCCCGTGTCCCTGGATGGTTCGGCTCTCGAGCCGGCCGACCTCGTGGCGCGTATGCAGTCGCTCGCGGGTCGTCAGGGGGTCGGCCGTATCGACATGGTCGAGAACCGCTTGGTGGGGATCAAGTCGCGCGAGGTGTACGAGGTGCCCGCAGCGGCCGCGCTCGTGGCGGCGCACGACGATCTCGAGCGGATCACCCTGGAGCGCGACGTCGCGAGGTTCAAGCGGTCGATAGCCGATCGGTACGCCGACCTCGTCTACAACGGACTGTGGTTCGCGCCGCTCCGCAGCGCGCTGGACGCGTTCGTCGACGAGACGCAGGCCTTCGTGACCGGCGAGGTGAACCTCAGGCTGTGGCGGGGGAGCGCGCAGCCGATCGGCCGGCGCTCACCGTACGGCCTCTACGACACGTCGCTCGCGACCTACGGGTCTGCCGAAGATGCCTTCCGCCACTCAGACGCCGCCGGTTTCATCCGCCTGTGGTCGTTGCCGCTGCGCGTGTGGGCGGAGCGTCAGGGGCCGGGTCGGGGTCATGGCCGAGACGGGTAAGCCCACCTGGGCCGCCCGGCTCCCCGGCGGGCTGGCGCCGGAAGCGTGGGAGTTCCTGCATTCCCTCCCACACGACCGTTTCCTCTGGTCCTACGACATCGACGGCACCGCGGCTCACGTGAAGGGCCTCGAAGCCGCGAAGATCTTCACGTCCGAGGAGACGGCCGAGCTCATCGCCGAGCTGGAGGACATGCGCGACCGTCCATACCTCGTCGAAGACTCGGACGAGGACGTGCACTCGGCGATCGAGCGCGTCCTCGTCGAGCGGCTGGGGCCGCTAGGAGCCAACGTCCACGCCGGGCGCTCGCGCAACGATCAGGTAGCGACGGCGCTGCGCCTGTGGGCGCGCGATGCGGTGACTCAGGTCACGGGGGCGGTGAGCGCCCTCGTCGACGTGTTGCTGCGCAGGGCAGAAGAGAACGTGGGGATCCTCGCTCCCGGCTACACCCACCTGCAGCGTGCTCAACCGGTGACGCTCGGCCACTGGCTGTGCGCGCACGCGCACGCCTTCGTGCGCGACCTTGACCGTCTGGAGTGTGCGTATAGGGCCGCCGATGTCTCACCGCTCGGGGCCGGTGCATTGGCGGGCAACACGCTCGGTATCGACCCCCGCGTGCCGGCGAGAGCGATGAGGTTCGCCCGCCCGTTCGCCAACTCCCTGGACGCCGTCTCGGACCGTGACTTCCTGCTCGACGCGGCCTACGCGTGCTCGACCGCGCTGATCCATCTCTCTCGCTTGAGCGAAGAGGTCGTGCTGTGGTCGAGCGCCGAGTTCGGCTTCGCGCTCCTGCCGAACGCCTACGCGACGGGATCCAGCATGATGCCGCAGAAGAAGAACCCCGACGTCGCCGAGCTCGCGCGGGGCCAGACCGGCGTGGCCGTCGGTGCGCTGATGGGCCTGTTCGTGACCCTGAAGTCGCTTCCCCTTGCCTACGACCGCGACCTCCAGGCCGATAAAGAGATGATGCGAGACCTCTTCCTGTCCACGACGAAGGCCTTCCGCGCCGCCGCCGGTCTCGTCGCCGCACTCGACTTCGACATCGACAAGCTGGCGGCGGCCGCCGCCGACGAGACTATGCAGGCCACCGACCTGGCCGAGGCATTGTCGGCGCGGGGCGTGCCCTTCCGCGACGCCCACGAGCGCATCGCGACGCTCGTCCGCCGCGCCTTGGACAAGAACCAAACGCTGGGCGAGGCGCTGCGCGAGGACGCGGGCCTCGTCGAGCCGTTGTCCGCCGAGGAGGCGATCGAGCTGATCGACCCTTACGGCGCCATCAAGCGACGGGGCTCGCCGGGGGGTCCGGGACCGGCGAGCGTCCGGGCCCAGATCCGCCGACTGCGGAAGGCGCTCTAGCTCCGCTAAACGTAGCCGCGGAGCTTCACGGCGTGGGCTACTCGTTCCACGCCCAGCGCGAACGCAGCTTCCCGCCAGCTCGCTTTCTCGTGTGTTTCTTTGAACGCCGTGACGTCGGCGAACATCTTGCCCATGATCCGGCGGAGCTCACCGTTCACACGTTCTTCCTCCCACCGGTACTGCTGGATGTTCTGCGTCCATTCGAAGTACGAGACTGTCACACCGCCGGAGTTGGCCATGATGTCCGGCACGACGACTATGCCGCGGTCGGCCAGGATCGCATCGGCCTCCGGCGTGACGGGGTGGTTGGCCGCCTCGACTATCGCCCGCGCGGTGATCTTGTCGGCGTTGCGTGCGTGGATCACACCGCCCAGCGCCGCCGGGATCATCCAGTCGACATCGAGCAAGAGGAGATCGTCGTTGGACACGGGTTCGGTTCCCGGACAGTCGACGACGGATCCAGATTCCCGGAGGTGAGTGAGCACGGCGGGGATGTCCAGGCCGGCCGAGTTGTAGATGCCGCCGCGAACGTCGGAGACGGCGACGACCTTGCAGCCGTGGTCGACGATCAGACGGGCCGTCCATGATCCGACGTTGCCGAAGCCTTGGATCGCCACGGTGGCGCCGTCCAGTGTCCGGTCGAGGTAGCGAGCGGCGTCCTCGGTGCAGTACACGACACCCCGGCCCGTCGCGGCTTCACGCCCGAGCGATCCACCGAGCTCGACGGGCTTGCCGGTGACGATGCCCGGTGTGTATCCGTAGCGCTGCCCGTAGGCGTCCATCATCCAGGCCATCGTCTGTGCGTTGGTGTTCAGATCGGGGGCGGGGATGTCGCGGTTTACACCGAGGACGTAAGAGATGGCCCCCGTGAAGCGGCGTGTCATCCGTTCGACCTCGCGCTCGCTCATCAGATGTGGTTCGCATTGGATGCCGCCCTTCGCCCCACCGAAGGGGAGGTCGACGAGGGCCGTCTTCCACGTCATCAAGGACGCGAGCGCCCGTACCTCGTCGAGGTCGGCTGTGCTGTGGTAGCGGATGCCGCCCTTGTACGGCCCCCGCGCGCCGTTGTGCTGCACGCGATAGCCCATGAAGACGACGCTCGACCCGTTGTCCATCCGGACGGGGACTTGCACGCTGATCTCGCGGTAGGAGCTGCGGAGGATCTCGCGCATGTCCTCTTCGAGGCCGATGTGGTCGGCGGCGCGCTCGAAGAAGTACGTCACCGCGGCGAAGGGGTTCGTCTCGTGCGGAGGCGGGCCTTGTTGGAGCGGCTCGGTCATGGCCTCACTCGCTTCGGATCGGACGGCACGTGGCTATGATGACCGGCCGTGGAAGGCGCGCGCCACGAAGGTCTGCCGCAACCGGTCTCGAGGAGGTTCTTCCAACGTCCGGTGGCCGAGGTCGCGCCGGCACTCCTCGGCTGCTACCTCGTCCGCGATCTGGGCGACACGACGGTCGGTGGCCGGATCGTCGAGACGGAAGGCTACGGCGGGCCCGGCGATCCCGGCTCCCACGCCGACCGGGCCCCGTCGGGTCGCGCGCGGATCATGTTCGGTCCGGCCGGCGTCGTGTACGTCTACTTCACCTATGGCATGCATCACTGCATGAACCTCGTCACGGGAACCGAGGGTGAAGCCAGTGCCGTGTTGATCCGCGCGCTCGAACCGGTATGGGGGATAGAGCGGATGCGCACGGGCGCACCGGCGACACTGGCCGATCACCTTGTCGCTTCGGGGCCGGGACGCGTCTGCCGGGCTCTGGGTGTGGATCGTGACCTCAACGGCGTCGACCTCGCGGCGGGACCGCTGCGCGTCCTGCGCGGTAGGCGACGCAGGGCCGAGGACGTTCGGCGGGGGATCCGGGTCGGGCTGTCGGCCGACGACGGGCGACGGTGGCGCTTCTGGATCCCGAACGCCTCCGTCAGTCGGGTTCCGGGCAGTCGGGATCGTGGTAGACGAGGCTGACGGTCGTCCCGGCTGGGGCCGACGAGCCGGCGGGCGGGTCCTGGGAGAAGACCTCTCGTTCGGCACTGTCCCCCGAGGGGTCGCAGGCGGGGGTGGACTGGGATCCGTAGCCCGCACGGCGGAGCTCGGTCTCGGCGCGGAGGTACTTGTCGCCCACGACGTCGGGGACCGTGCCTTCGAAGCCTTCGAGGTCGGGTGAGGGACTCGGATCGGGCAGCCGCGCGGCGCCGCGGAAGAGGGCCGTGGGCGCCGGTGCGAAGTCGCGCACCGGGATCCCGCGCAGCGCTTCGGACATGTAGCTCTTCCATATGAGGGCCGGAAGTGTGCCTCCGACGATGCGATAGGGGTATCCGTTCGCGGGCACCATCGACTCGTTCCCGACACCGCGGATCGGCCGTGGGTTGCCCACCCACACCACTGTCGTGAGCTGGGGGACGTAGCCCGCGAACCAGGCGTCTCGCCACTGCTGTGACGTTCCCGTCTTGCCGGCAACCGGACGAGCCAACGCCGCTCTCGTACCCGTGCCGCGTTTGACGACCTGTTGCAGCGCGTGGTTGACACCGCGAGCGACACCGGACGGGATCGCTCGGACCCGCTTGGGGTCGGCGCGGTAGAGCTCGCGTCCATCGGCGTCGGTGATGCGGACGACGGCGGTGGGTTCGACGCGGACGCCGTCGTTCGCGAACGTCGCGTACGCGGTGGCCATGTTGGCGACGGACACTTCCTTCGCGCCGAGGGCCACGGCCGGCGTCTCGTCCGCGGGCAGGCAGCGGTCTTCACGTGCGTAACGCTCACCGCACCGCGAACGAAGCTCGTCCGGGGTGGGGAAGTCGATACCCATCCGGCGGGCCGTAGCGGCGACGAAACCGGCCCCCTTGACGCCGTCTCCTTGACCGAGCCCGTCGATCTCGAGGCGCGCGAACACGCCGTTGACGGAACGGGCTGTTCCGTCGACGAGGGTCATACCGCCGCCGCCGGCGCCGTCGTAGTTACTGACCTTCCAGACGCCTCCGGGATAGGAGTACGTGAACGCTCCACCGGCGTAGGGCTGATGGAGCGAGATCCCCCGCTGCAGAGCCGCGGCCAGGACGAAGGGCTTGAACGAAGAGCCGGGCTGGCGTCCGGATCCCCCCGAGTAGTTGCCGAGAGCGAGGTTGAGCTTCGCGAGGCCGCAGATGGGCGGGAGATCCTCCGGGTCGGCATCTTCAGGGCAGTCGGGGTAGTAGTCGCGGCCGCCGACGAGAGCGCGGATGTACCCCGTCCGCGGCTCGATGGAAACGAGCGCGGCAGCCAAGCGCTCGAGGTCGGGCGGAAGCACCGTAGCCACTGCGTCCTCGGCTGCCTTCTGTGCTCGCGGGTCGAGTGAGGTGTAGATGCGCAGGCCACCGCGATAGACGTTGCGCGACCGTTCCTCGAAGGTCGATCCGAGGAAGTCGAACCGGGTATCGAGGAGGTCGGATGCGCTCCGCAGCACGCCGAGCTGCCGCAGGACGAGGTCGACGAAGTACGGGTTCCGCCACTCGCGTTCGGCGGACGGACGGACGTCGAGCTTGGCTCGCCGGCCGGCTTCGCCCTGCCGCGAACCGATCATGCCGAGACGCTCCATCTGGCGGATCACTACGTTGCGACGAGCCGTCGCCGCACCACGGCGCTCGGTGCGCGTGTCGATCGGGTCGTCGGGTCGCCACTCGTATCGACCGGGCTCGTGGATGATCCCAGCAAGGAAGGCCGCTTCGGGTACGGTGAGCTCGCCCACAGACTTGCCGAAGTAAGAGTTGGCCGCCGTCTCGAAGCCGTACAATCCGCGGCCCAGGTAGATGGTGTTGAGGTACATCTCGAGGATCTCGCTCTTCGTGTACGACCGCTCGAGCTCCCACGTCACGCGCGCTTCGGCGATCTTGCGGCCGAGGGTCCGGTCGGGACGCGGGAAGTACAGGTTCTTGGCGAGCTGCTGGGAGATGGTGGAGCCGCCCTGCAACCGGGCCGAGTCCGGGCCGCTGCGGACATTGGACAGGGCCGCCCGAGTGATGGATCTGACGTCGAGACCCTGGTGCTCCCAGAACCGGACGTCCTCGATGGCGACCACGGCCTCCCGCACGTGCTCCGGGATCTGGTCGAGCGGAGCGATATCCCGGTTGATCTCACCGTGAAGGTTCGCTATCACGTGTCCTCGTGCGTCGTAGACCTTCGATGTCGCGACGGTCAGACGCTCGAGCGCATCGCGCGTCGATAGCGGTTCGAGCCGTCCGCACGCTGCCGTGAGGAATACCAGCAACGCGGCGGCGGCCGGCGTGTTTCGGCGTCGGTTCTTCATCGTGGGTGCAGGGGCGGTCCCGTACACTTCTACTACACGCCGACGGACTCGAAGGAGATTCGTGCCGCCCACCCTCGATGAGCAGCTCCGCACGCTCACCTGGAACGCCGCAGAAGTCGTTCCGGCGGATGCGCTCGCGGACAAGCTGCGTTCGGGGCGCCCGTTGCGCGTCAAGCTCGGTCTGGATCCCACGGCCGATCACGTGACGCTCGGCTGGAGCGTGGTCCTTCGGAAGCTGAGGAGCTTCCAGGAGCTCGGGCACACAGCCGTGCTGATCGTCGGAGATTTCACCGCGCGCATCGGTGATCCATCGGAACTAGACAAGACCCGGCCGATGCTCACGAAGGAGCAGGTCGACGAGCACGCGCAGCGTGTCCTGGATCAGTTCTTCTCGATCTTGGACGAAGAACGCACCGAAGTGCGTCGAAACTCGGAGTGGCTCGAGGCGCTCGGCGTTGCCGGCCTCCTGGAGCTCGCTTCGCATCAAACCGTCGCGCACACATTGGGGCGGGACGACTTCGCCCGGCGGTACGCGTCCGGAGCCCCCATCTCGTTGCGAGAGTTCATCTACCCGCTGCTGCAGGGGTACGACTCAGTTGCGGTGCAGGCCGACGTCGAGATTGGCGGCACCGACCAGCACTTCAATCTGCTCGTCGGCCGCGATCTCCAACGCGCCATGGGACAGGACCCCCAAGCCGTGCTCACGATGCCGCTTATCGAGGGCACCGACGGTGTGCGGAAGATGGCGCAGAGCCTCGGGAACTACATAGGGATCACGGAACCAGCCGAGGAGATCTTCGGGAAGGTCATGAGCATCCCCGACGAGCTCATGGGGAAGTACTTCAGGTTGGCGACCGATCGTTCGGAGGCCGATATCGCAGCGATGGAACGGGAAAATACCCGACCGGAGCAGTTGAAACGTGCGCTGGCGCGCGACATCGTCCGCCTGTACCACGGCGAAGAGGCCGCCGAGGCGGCCGCGTTGCGGTTCGACGAGATCTTCGTGGAGGACAAGATCCCGGACGACGTCCCGGAGAACGCCATACCGGATACGAGCATCAACGGTGGGTCCGTGTACGTTCCTCGCTTGCTGTCCGACCTCGGACTCGCCGAGTCGACCTCGGCGGGGCGAAGGCTAATCTCGCAGGGCGGCGTCTACATCGACGGCGCCCGCCTCGACTCCGAGGAGCTCGAGCTCACAGCGGCCCGGGGACGGGTCGTCTCGGTGGGGAAGCGCCGGTTCGTCCGATTGATGTGATGGAGCCTCCAGAGCACCAGCTTCCGCGCGACGTCGTCACCGAGATCAGGCACGTTGCACACTTCGGCCACGCTGCCGCCGTGCGGGAGGATCTCCTCGCGGCGGCGTCTGCTTTCGAGGAGGAACGACTGGACGACGCCGTCGC
>JBOGXL010000221.1:0-5529 GCA_050694575.1 Actinomycetota bacterium
GGGACAGAGCGCGCGCCAGCATCGTCTTGCCGGTCCCCGGGACGTCCTCGAACAGGATGTGGCCCTCGCACACCATCGCCACGAGGGCGAGGCGGATGACGTCCGTCTTGCCCTTGATGACGGTTTCGCAGTTCGCGACGATGTCGTCGAAGGTGTTCTTGAAGCGGGTAGCGGTCATGCCGCCCGTGGTGTACCCGGCGGCCTGCGGGGGACGCGACTGCGTTCGGCGCTTGGTCTGGGTACGTCTCGTCCCACGTCGTGCCATGCGATTCCCCCCCTGCTCGGGCCAGTGAAGCGCGTCAAGGGTAGCAGGAGTTCGTTACAGCAAACGCCAGGTGGAGGCGTTCCACAGGGGGCCCGAGCTCGTCCCGAGCGGCCGCGGTCCGGCCAAGCCGGCGCGTCCCACGATCCACGTGCGCACGCGGGCGATGGGCGCGGCCGAAGACGCCGACTCGAGCCCCTCTTGGGCCTGCGCCCAGGCCTCAGGGGCCAGACCCACCTGGGGACGGACACCGCCCGACGGGCCGGTCGTCTCGGCCCCCGTGACCTGTTCGTCTACGGCCGCGGACCCCGGCTCCCCCGATGAGGCCGCGTAGGACGCCGCGTCCGGGGCGTCGGCACCGCGGCGCAGGCGGATCACGACGGGTGAGCGACTCCCATCGTCGAGCGAGCGCTCGAAGGCGTCCGTCTTCAGCGCGACGAGCTCGGTTCTGACCCCGACCTCCCGCATGCGGAAGTGCATGAACGACGCGATGGAGCCGCCGGCGGAGTCGCGGCTGAAGCCGACCTCGAGCTCCCGGTCGCCGCCGGCACCGACGCGGCTCTTCGCGTCCTCTACGTCGCCGCGGCCCTCCCATGTCCCCCGGATGGCACCGGACGGAACGGGGAAGACGGCGGGTATCCCGTCCATCGGGGCGCCCGTGTCCTCGAGGATCTCGGCCACGAGGTCGGGATCTACCATCTCGATCAGCGCGCCGGCGACGCCCGCTCCGACGTCGGAGGCCACGGCGAGCTCCCACCACGTCGGCCCCCAGAACCCGGATGCCGTCTTCGCGCCGTCGAGGGGACCGTCGGTGCGCAGGTAGCCCCGCGCACGCGCGCGCCGGCCGATGTTGATGTCGCCCTCCGAGAAGAACGCGTCGAGCTCTCGGCGGTCCAGGAGTTGGAACCGGGTCTCTTCGTCCGGGACGAACAGGACGTCGATCCGGGCGGCCACGGCCTTCGCGCCCCAATACGAATCGTTGCGGACCAAGCGGATGCGCAACCCTTGCGTCCACTCGGCGACGGCGAAGGGCCCTCCCGACACCGTCGGACGCTCTGCCCACGACGTCGAGTACGCGTGAGCCGGCAGCACCATGTCGTCCAGGGAGAACAGCGACCACCACCGCCGAACGGGCCTGTCGAAGTGGAGCGTGAACGATCGCGCACCGGTCGCCTCGACGTCGCGGAGTCGCCTGTATCGATATCCGGTCGGACCTTGCGACAACCGCTCGAAGCTGAACCGGACGTCGGTGGACGTGATCGGCTTCCCGTCGCTCCACGACGCCCGTCGCAGCCGCAGCGAAACGGAGAACGGCTCGCGCCCGAACTCGCTCTCGGTCGGCCACGCCGCGACGAGCTCCGGCTCGGGCCGCAGGCGCTCGTCGAGGCGGAACAGCGCGGGCAGCACGGGACGCAAGATGTCGCGTGTCGCGGCTGATGCGCCGCCGTTCGCCAGCGGATCGAGAGTCGGCGGCTCGCTGGGGTAGCCGAAGCGCACGACGTCGTCGGATGGCGCCGGTGTGGGTGTCGGCCCTGCATTGTCGGCGTTGCACGACGCAGCCACGAGCGCGAGCGCGAGCGCGAGCGCGACGAAGAACCTTCGGCTGGGTCGTTCGCTCAGCTCAGGCGGAGGCCGAGGAGGATCGTCGTCAGCCCGAAGACGACGGCCGCCACGATGGTGATGCGATCGAGGTTGCGTTCGACGGCACCCGTGGCGCCGGACATCCCGCCACCGCCGCCGAAGACGTCCGACAGGCCGGTTCCCCGTCCGGAGTGCAGCAGGATGAACAGGATGAGCAGGAGGCACGCGACGACGTGTATCGACACGAGGACGATGTTGATCATTTCGGGCCCTCAGGCTACCAGCAGGTCTTCACGACCGGGCGATGTCCACGAGCATCGGCAGGACGTCGACTCCACGCAGCCGTCCGAGCGCGCCGCCGGCGGCGTCGGACTCGGAGTACCCCAACGTCGCGTCGGCCGTGAGCGAGCTGCTCGCTACGACGAGCGGCACCGGATCCGCCGTGTGGGCTTTGCGCACACACGACGTCGAGTGGTCCGCGGTCACGGCGAGCACGACGGAGCGCCCGAGCTCGGGAAGGATGGTCCCGAAGTATCCCTCGTCGATCATCGCTATCACGTCGCGCTTGTCGAAGGCGCGTCCGTCGTGTGCGGGCACGTCGGGACCCTTCAGGTGCACGTACAGAGCGTCGTAGCCGTCGAGCGCCTCGAGCGCGCGTTCGGCGAGCTTCGCGTACCCCTCGGCGTCGGTGGGTGACGTCACGAGGATCGGCTCCATCCCCGTGACCTTAGAGATGCCGATCTCGACGGGCATCTCGGCGAAACAAGCGAAGGACATGCCGAACCGCTCGGCCAGAGGCGTCACCACGGGGATGTGGTCGCCGGCGTCGCGGACGAGCACGATGTTCGCCGGGGGCCGGCCTCGGGCTTCGCGGGCCCGGTTCACCTCGTGGCCGGACAGGACGGGCTGCGCCGCATCCAGCCACGCATCCGTCAGCTCGGCCCCCACGCGCGCACCTTCGGCCTCGACGAGAGGCCGAACCCGTTGCGGATGCGGGTCGAAGGTCTCGAGAGCCACGCCGAGCGAACCACGCCGCTCATAGGCCGGGTCGGAGTTGGAGATCTCGGCGGCGAGCCGCCGATCCGCGCGCAGAAGGAGCACCCCGCGGTGCTCCGACGTGGCGAGGAACGTCGCTTGGGCGCCGTCGACGTGGACACCCGCATTCAGCGCGTCGGCCAGGCCGCGGGCTTCCTCCGTGGAGAGATCGCGACCCGCGCGCCTGTCCACTATCGTGCCGGTCTCGTCGACCGTCGCGAAATTTGCTCGCCACGCGAGGTCGCCGTCGCGCATCTCGAGTCCGGATCCGAGAGCCTCGAGGGGGCCGCGTCCGGCGTGCTGCGTGTGCGGGTCGTAGCCGAGGATCGCGAAGACGGCGATGTCGGACTCGGGAGCTATCCCTTCGCCGACGGTGACGACGGTTCCCGATCGCCCTGTGCGCGCCACCGAATCCAGGTTCGGCGTCTTCGCGGCCTCGAGAGGCGTCTTGCCGTCGAGATCGGGATGCGGCTCGTCGCCCAACCCGTCGAGGATGACGTAGAGGATCCGCTTCACGGACGACGTCCTAGAACTTCACGATCATCGCGAACGACTTCGGGTCCAATGAAGCGCCGCCGACCAACGCCCCGTCGATCTCCGGCTGGGCCATGAGTTGCGCGATGTTGCCGGGACTGACGCTGCCACCGTACTGGATGCGAACGGCTTGGGCGACCCCGTCGTCGGCCACCGACGCCAACGTGGCCCGGACGAAGCCGATCGTGGCGTTCGCGTCCTCGGGCGTGGCGGCGCGGCCCGTGCCGATGGCCCACACCGGTTCGTAAGCGACCACCAGCGTCTGCACCTGGTCGGCGGACAGACCGGCCAGGCCTTCCCGCACCTGGCGGCCTACCACTTCCTCCGTCGAGCCCGCCTCGCGTTCCTCGAGGGTCTCGCCGACGCAGAAGATGGGGAGCAGGTCGTGGCGGAAGGCAGCGTGCAGCCGCTTGTTCACCGTCTCGTCCGTCTCACCGAAGTGCTTCCGTCGCTCGGAGTGACCGACTATCACGTAGGTGCAGTGGAGACCCTTGAGGAACACTCCGGAGATCTCCCCCGTGTACGCACCCTCGTCCTCCCAGAACACGTTCTGGGCGCCGAGGGAGATGGGGAGGTATTCGTCCTCGACGACGAGCTGCACGGAACGCAACGCCGTGAAGGGCGGACACACCACGACCTCGACCCGCTCGTAGTCGCCTTCCCGCAGCTCGTAGGAGAGCGTTCGCACGAGAGCTATCGCATCGGTGTGCGTCTGATGCATCTTCCAGTTGCCGGCGATGATCGGCTTGCGGTCGGCCACTACCTCTCCTTTGTGAGCGCGGTGATGCCCGGCAGGTCTTTGCCCTCGAGGAACTCGAGCGAGGCTCCCCCGCCGGTCGAGGCGAAGTCAACCGCGCCGGCGAGGCCGAACATGCCGAGCGCGGCCGCGGTATCCCCGCCGCCCGTCACCGTGTGGCCGTCGCACGCGGCCACGCCTTCCGCGACGGCACGCGTCCCCGCGGCGAAGGCGGGCTTCTCGAATACGCCCATCGGGCCGTTCCAGAAGAGCGTCCGGGCCGAGCGCGCGATCCCGGCGAACCGCTCGGCCGTCCGGGGACCGATGTCCAGGCCGAGCTCTTCATCGCCGATCTCCGACACCGCTCGTACCTGCCCCTCGTCGGCGTCGGCTCTCGCCGCGCAGACGACATCGTCGGGGAGGACTATGCGATCGGCTGCCGGCTCCTCCAGCAGGCGACGCACATCGTCGAGGCGCTCGGCATCGACCAACGACCTCCCCACCTCGAGCCCCATGGCCTCGAGGAAGGTGAAGCACATACCGCCCCCGATCAGGATCGTGTCCGCGCGTTCGAGGAGGTGGTGCACGACGCCGATCTTGTCAGCGACCTTGGACCCGCCTAGTGCGACGACGTATGGATGATCGGCCGGATCCAACAGCTTCGACAGCTCCGTCACCTCGCGCTCGAGGAGAAGTCCGGCCGCCGAGGGCAACCTCTCCGGCAGCCCGACGACCGACGCGTGAGCCCGGTGGCTCGAACCGAAAGCGTCGTTCACATACGCGTCGGCGTGCGCGGCGAGGAGTCCGACGAAGGCCGGATCGTTGGCCGTCTCGCCGGGATGGAAGCGCAGGTTCTCCAGGAGCGCCACGCGCACCTCGGGTAGGTCCTCGTAATCGAAGACGAGCGGGACGTCGCCCGCCAGGGCTTCGGACAGTACCGCCGCGACGGGGGCCAGCGTGTACTTCGGGTCGGGACCCTTCGGACGGCCCAGATGCGAACAGACGACGGCTCGACCCCCCCGTTCGAGAACGCGCTCGAGCGTCGGGAGGAAGGCCTTGACACGAAAGTCGTCGGCCACGCGTCCGTCGTCCAGCGGAACATTCAGGTCCGCGCGCAGGAGTACGCGCTGCCCGGCGACGGGGAGGTCTTCGAGCTTCGGGAGCTTCTGACTTATAGCCCGGCCCGGTCGAGGAACCGGCAGAGGTCGACGAGTCGGTTGGAGTACCCCCACTCGTTGTCGTACCAGCCGAGGACCTTCACCGCGTTGCCGTTGGTCATCGTCTCGAGTGCGCTGAAGATGCAGGAGTGGGAGTTGCCCACGATGTCCTGGGACACCAACGGCTCGTCGGTGTAGCTGAGGATGCGCTGGTAGCGCGCCGA
>JBOGXL010000222.1:0-3291 GCA_050694575.1 Actinomycetota bacterium
CGGCCAGCGACGCTTCGGCGACGGTCCAGGCGCCGGCGTGGATCGATCCTTCCCCGCCTATACGCTCCCAAAGCTCCTCCGTGATGTAGGGCGCGATGGGAGCGAGAGTGTGCAGCAGCACGTCGATACCTTCGCGCAGCTCCTCGGCCGGCACGCTCCCGGCCGAGCTCGCCAGCGTGCGTTGGAGCACCATCATCTCGGAGATGGCGGTGTTGAACGCGAAGCGCTCGAAGCGCTCGGATATCAGCGCCAGCGATCGATGGATCGATCGGCGAAGCTCGCTGTCGCCCGCCGGCGCGCCCGCCCCACGGAGGAGATCGGCGTGGTCGGTGACGAGCCGCCAAACGCGCTCGCAGAAGCGGTACGCCCCCACGACGGCATCCGGGCCCTCGGGGGGCCAGTCGTAGTCCTCTTCCGGGGGGCCGATGAACAGGATGAAGATACGTAACGCATCCGCGCCGTAGCGGTCGATGACCTCGTCGGGCTCGACGACGTTGCCCGTGGACTTCGACATCATCTTGCCGTCCTTGCGGATCGTGCCCTGGTTCATCAGCCGCTGGAACGGCTCGACGACGTCGATCAGCCCGAGGTCGTACAGGAACTTGGTGATGAACCGCGCATAGATCAAGTGCATGACGGCGTGCTCGATGCCGCCCGTGTACTGGTCGACGGGCATCCACGCGTTCGCAACGTCCGGGTCGAAGATCGCGACGTTGTTGTGCGGATCGGTGAATCGCGCGAAGTAATAGGACGAGTCGATGAAGCCGTCCATCGTATCTGTTTCGCGCCGTGCTTCCCCGCCGCACTTCGGACAAGTGGTCTTCACCCAGTCGATCGCGTTGGCCAGCGGCGACACCGGCTCCCCCGTCGGCCGGTAGTCGGCGTCCGGAGGAAGCTCGACGGGCAGATCGTCGTCGGACAACGGGACTATGCCGTCGGTATGGCAGAAGACCACCGGGAACGGGGTGCCCCAGTAGCGTTGCCGGGAGACGAGCCAGTCCCGCATCCGGTAGCGGACCTCACCCTTCCCTATCCCTTGCTCCTCCAGATGCTTGATGACCGCCGGGCGACCTTCGGTGGTGTGCATCCCCGTAAAGGGTCCGGACGCCACCATCACGCCTTCGCCGTCGTACGGGGCTATCTCGTCGGAGGGGGCGCCTGTCGGCGCATCCTGCACGACGACGCGGACGGGCAGACCGACCTGCTGCGCGAACTCGCAGTCACGCTGATCGTGCGCCGGGACGGCCATGATCGCGCCCGTCCCGTACTCCATCAACACATAGTCGGACGCGAAGACCGGAACCTCTTCACCGTTCAGCGGGTTCACGGCATGCGTCTGCAGATCGAAGAAACGGCGCGAGCGCTGCGTCGCCAGACGCTCGATCTCGGTCGACCGGCGCACTTCGTCCACGAAGGTCTCGTACTCCGCGAGCTTCCCGGCCCGCTCGCCGAGGGTTCGTGCGATAGGATGCTCCGCCGCGAACACGAAGAACGTGACACCGAACAGCGTGTCCGGACGCGTCGTGAAGATCGGGATCTCGTCGCCCGTCTCCGCGATGCGGAACGTGACCCGCGCGCCCTCGGACCGTCCGATCCAGTTGCGTTGCTGGACGAGCACGGGCTCCGGCCACTCGAGCTGGTCCATGTCGTGCAGCAGCCGCTCGGCGTAGTCGGTGATCTTGAAGAACCACTGCTCCAGATCGCGGATCTCGGGGACCGTGTCGGTGTGACGCCAGCAGAACCCCGACGAGATCTGTTCGTTGGCGAGCACCGTCTGGCACTTCGGGCACCAGTTGACCTTCGCCATGCCCCGGTACGCGAGCCCCTTCTCGAACAGCCGCAGGAAGAGCCACTGGTTCCACTTGTATTGCTCCACTTCGCTCGAAGCGAAGCACCTGTCCCAGTCGTAGGAGATCGCGAGCCGCTTACACGACGCGGTGAACTTCTCGATGTTCGCGTACGTCCACTCGCGTGGATGGATCCCCCGTGTGATAGCGGCGTTCTCGGCCGGGAGCCCCAGCGCATCGTAGCCGAAGGGATGCAGGACGTCGTAGCCCCGCATCCGCCAGTAACGCGCGATGGCGTCCCCGATCCCGGCAAAATTCTCGACGTGTCCCATGTGCATGTCACCGGACGGGTATGGATACATCTCCAGGACGAAGCGCTTCTCCCCCGACGGCGTCCGCGGAGCGGCCCAGGCTTTCGCCGACTCCCATCGCGGGAGCCACTTCGCCTCGATCTCGCTGAAGCTGTAGGGTTCCGCCATCGTCTTCGTCGGTAAAGAAAAACCTCCCGCCGGTAAGCAGCGAGAGGTCGGCGAGCGCCGGGTTGAGGCGCTCGCCTAGCTAAGGCCGAGCAGCATGTCCTTGCCACGCATCGCACCCAGAGTATCAGTGCGAGCGCGCAGCGGTGTCAACGGTGGGTACCGTCTCTTTTGTATGGACGAACGCATCATCGAGCTGACGACGGCGCTCGTCGCCACCCCGACGCACGAGACTGAAGCCGAGGGCCAGGAGCTGATCGCTTCCTGGTTGTCGGCCGCCGGCTTCGACTGCTCCATCGTCGACGTCGCGCCGGGGCGGCCGAACCTCGTCGCGCAACGTGGCGCAGGAGGGACGTTCCTGTGCTCCCACGTTGATACGCATCCGCCCCACGACCATCCGGACCCCCTCACCTGTCGCCGCCAAGGGGAGCTCCTCGTGGGACGAGGCGTCTTGGACGCCAAGGGACAGATCGCGGCTCTCGTCGCCGCCGTCGAGGCCGAGCCGGACGCACCCGCCCTCGTCGCCATCACGTGCGACGAAGAACGCACCGGCCTCGGCTCCCAGGGCATACAGCTCCCGCCGGGTCGGTGGACGAGCGACGGCGGCGTCGTCCTGGAACCGACCGCCTTCGCGATCTGCACGGCGCAAGCCGGCCACATCGACGTGCACGTCGGGGTCTCCGGGTCTGCCGCTCATGCTTATGCCCCCGAGGCGAGCGGCTCGCCCATCGACGCCGTCCTCGCCGCCATCGAAGGCCTCGAGACGTGCACGTTCTTGAAGGTCAACCATCCGTTGCTCGGCCGACCGAGGCGCAACGTCGGACGCATCCACGGCGGTGAGCACCCGTGGCGCACGCCGGCCAGGGCCGAGCTCGACATGACACTCGGTGTGGTCCCGGGAACCGACATCGCCGAAGCCGAAACCGAGGTGCGCGCACGACTCGACGACATCGCCCACCGCTGGGGCGCGCGCGGCACGTCCTTCCTGTACGAGGTAACCGACCGCAGCGAGCCCATCGAGGTCGACG
>JBOGXL010000223.1:0-12887 GCA_050694575.1 Actinomycetota bacterium
TTCTGGCCACGATGGCTTCGAGGATGGCCTGAGCGTCCACGCCGATCGTCTTCCGCGCGCGCAACAGGATCAGCGCCCCCACGGCAACCTGAGGCGACACGATGTAGAACGCGGCCAACAGTGACGACGTCAGGTCGGAGATCAGTCCGATGAACGGCGGCGCGAGCGCCTGGCCGAAGATCGCCGACGTCAAGGCGAAGGCCGAAGCGCTCACGCCTCGTGAAGCCGCCGGGACGACGTCCATCATCGAGGCCCGGATGCCCGGCGCGGCACTCGCGCCGACGGCCACACCGAGGATCTGAAGCGCGATGCGCGGCGCTACGGGGACGCTGAACGACGCCAGGATCAGGCCGAGGCTCACGAGGATGGCCACACCCACGGCCGTGATGCGCGAGGCCGGACCTCGTCCGTAGACGCGGTCGGTGATCCACCCCCCGGCGAACGTTCCCAGCAGCCCGCCGACGACGAAGATCACCGCCGTCGTCGACGTCGATTCCGTCACGGACATCCCCGAGTAGCGCTGGTGGTACACGGCGAGCCAGTAGCCGATACCCGTCACCGTGAAGAGCAGCGTCGCGACGCCGACGAGGATGTAGCGCATCGTCGGGATGCCGAAGATCATGCGCATCTCCTGCCAAAGGTCGTGTCGCGCTTTGGCCAGGAATGCGCCCAGCCCGAGCGACCCTCCACGGAACCGGTCGTGCTCGACCACCTGCTCGCGCGTGATGCCGTCCGACTCGCCGCGGTGCGGCTCCCGAAGCTTGAAGACCAGGAACGCGATGATGCTTCCCGGCCCCCCAACGAGCAGGAAGGCCCACCGCCAGCCCATCGCCGAAGCGATGAAGCCGCCCAGGCCGACGCCGGCCCCCAAGCCGACGAACGTCGCGACCTGCTGCACCGCGAACACACGGCCGCGCTGACGCGCCGGATAGTAGTCCGCCAGCAGTGACGATGAGCTCGGGTCGTCCACGGCCTGGCCGATGCCCAACAGCGCTCTGGCAACGAACAGATTCGCGTAGTTGACGGAAGCCGCCGCGAGAGCCGAGATCGCGCTCCAGCTCAGCAGCGTGTACCCGATTGCTCGCGTGCGCCGGTAGCGGTCGGCGATGAATCCGGACGGTATAGCCGCCAACGAATGAACGAACACGAAAGCGAAGCCCAGGCTGCCAAGCTGGAAGTCGGACAGCGCCCAATCCTCCTTCAGGATCGGGAGCACACCACGCAGGACGCTCGTGTCGATCTGGTCGACGAGGTTGACGAGCGCCAGGACGACGAGCGGCCCGGCTGCGAAACGCGCCGTTCGCTCCGTCGACCCTTGTCCCCCAGCCATTGGGACGTGAGTCTACGAGTGCGCCCGCCGTCGCCGCCTATTCGGTGTCTTCGACCCAGACGCAGAAGGGCCCGGCCGGAGGCTGGTGCAGGCTGTCGAAGCCGAGCTCGGGCTGCTCGTCCGCCTTCGCCGTGTCGACCGTCACGATGCCCTCGGCATCGATCTCGATCGCGAACCGCTCGAGCCCCGCTGGTGCCGGGCCCAGCATCCTCTCGCCGGCAAGGTTGTACTTCGACGCGTGGCACGGGCATTCGAACCACTGGGACTGCACACAGAAGGGCACCCGGCAGCCGAGGTGCGCGCACTTCTGGTAGACCGCCATGATCCCCTGCTTGGCAACGCCGGCCTTGACATACCGGTTGTTCGGATCGGACGTGTCGTACGGGACCAGGTAGAACAGTCCCTGCGCGTTGTAATACGGCGCCTGATCGGCCCGGATCCGCGCGAGGATGTCGGTGAGCTTCCCGGCCTGGATCTTCCGGCCGAACGAGGCCATGACGTTCGGCCACACGAACCCGAGCGTGCCGCCGCCGAAGGCCACGCCGAAGACGCCGAGGGAGCCGAGGAGCGCGCGGTTCAGGAAGGCGCGTCGGGCGACAGGGGAGCCGGGGATTTCGGGACGCGGAGCGCGCCGCCGGCCGAGGAAGAGGAGTGCCATCCCGGTGACCGCGAGGACGAGCCCCAGGATCTCGATGATCTGGAGCATCTTCGCTGGTCACCTCCGTTGGATGACTCACAGTCAGTGTGACTGACTTCGGGTCAGCAGTCAAGGTCTACTGAGGGCAGGCGAGGCGGGGAGGGTCATGAAGATCGGGATGATGTTCGCGAACGTCGTCCTCTTCGGCACACGCGACGGTGCGCGTGCACTGGCCGAAGCAGCGAACGAGTCGGGGATCGAGTCGCTTTGGACGGTCGAGCACGTCGTCGTCCCGGAGGGATACGAGAGCCCGTATCCGTACTCCCCGTCCGGGAAGATGCCCGGCCCGGAGACGTCCCCCATCCCGGATCCGCTGGCGTGGATCTCGTTCGTAGGCGCATTGACGAACAACGTGAAGCTCGCCACGGGGATCCTCATCCTTCCGCAGCGCAATCCGCTGATCCTCGCGAAGGAATGTGCGACCATCGACGTCCTTACCAACGGACGCCTCATCCTCGGTGTCGGCATCGGCTGGCTCGCCGAGGAGTTCGAGGCGATCGGCGTCCCGTTCGACGAGCGCGTCGACCGCACCGAGGAATACGTGGGAGCACTTCGAGCGCTGTGGTCGCAGGACGAAACGTTCGAGGGCAAGTTCACGTCGTTCACCAACGCACGGTTGAACCCCAAGCCCGTGCAGTCGGCGGGGATACCGATCGTCGTCGGCGGTCACACGAAAGCCGCCGCCCGGCGCGCCGGACGGATCGGCGACGGCTTCTTCCCGGCGCGTCCGCAGAACCTCGAGGAGCTCATCGCCGAGTGCGGGCGAGCCGCGACCGAGGCCGGACGCGACCCCGATGCCGTGGAGATCACGACAGGCGGGCTGCCGGACCCCGACTTCGCAAAACGTCTCGAAGACCTCGGCGTGCATCGCATGGTCATCCCACCGCCGTCGTTCGACCCCAGCGACATCAAGCGCGCGTTGGGTGAAGTCTCCGAGAAGCTCGTCGCGAAGGTCGGCTAACCGAGCCTGCGGCTCAGATCCTTCGGCGCGATCCCCGAGACCTGGAGGCTGTCGGCGGGATCGAGCTGCAGGAGGAACTCGCGACACCGGCGCGCCTCGACGCCTTCGCCGATCGCTGCCGCAGCGCGCATCAAGCCGTAGAGCGACGAAAGGAGCCCGCGGTTGCCTTCGTGCTCCCAGTGCACTTCGCGGTCGGGACGCCAGCCCGCGGAGCGCAGCAGGTCGAGCCCGCGGTGGTACCCAACTCGCGCATAGGCATAGGCGGCGACGTCGTCGCCGCCCTCGTACGCGCTCTCGCTCAACCGGGCCCAGGCTTCGAGGCACAGCGGATCTCCACGAACGATCTGTTGGAGCGCGGGCACGCCGTCGGCAGCGTCGAGCGCCCGACGGAGCTCGCCCGAGGGAGCCGGGAGAACGACAGAGTCGGTCACGGCTGCGAGCCTATCGGCCGCACGAGGAGCGTCTCGTGCTCGGCGGTGACGTCGATCTCGACGTCGTCGTGGCCCTCGAGCACCGAGTCGGCGACGAACACGCGCACACCGCTCCGCTCGACAACGACGTCGGTGGGCTCGGGCTCGGCCGCGAAGCGCGGACGCACCGCTCCCCCGGCCATCCGCAGCCGCACACCCACATCGGTGGCCCCCGCTAGAGCGAGGGACCGCTTGATGACCTCCAAGGCCGCCGGCGTGATCCGGACCATCTACTTGACCGGGGGGGCTGCGCCCCCCGAACCCCCAGCGCTTCGACCGAGCAGCGCTCGTTCCACTCGCTCGCTCAGCCGACGGTAACCGGACGTCCCTGTGGCAGCAGCTCGATGATCGAGTTGCCGGGGGCGAGCGGGATCACCCGGCCCGACTCGTCGGTGAACCGCCACGGGTCGGCGTCGGTCGCGCGCTCCCACGTGCCGCGGAAGGCCTTGCCCCCACGGAAGACGACGACCGACCCCGAACCGACCGTCTTGACGTCGAAGGTGCGGAAGCCGGCCTTGTCGATCGAGTACCCGGCGCTGATCTCGACGGACGGGACGACGATGTTGCGGTACGTGAGCGGCGCGCCGCCCTCGGCGGTGTGCGGGGAACCACTTGCGTTCCGCGTGTACGTCCCCTCGGTCATGTCGTAGGCGTAATGGATCTCCGATCCGTTCCCGGCGAACGACAGGCGAACGTTCGTCGCCGCCTCCTGACTCCCGGTTCCCGGATCGTCGGACGCCTTCAGGAACGTGAAGTGCTGCTTCGGCGACCCGCCGTTGCGGCCGGCCCAGAGTTCGCTCGTCGAGGTGTAAAGGTTGTACGGCGACCGTCGGTTCGAGTCACGGTGATAGGCGCCCGATGCCCGGTTTATCCCCACGTCGGTGAACCCCGAGGCCGCCTGCAGCACACGGATCGTCGATGGGGCTCCACCGGAGTATCCGAAGAGCGCGTTCAACGGCGCGAGCAAGGTCGGATCAACCTTGCGTGCGCTCCGGATCGGCCCGACGCGGCCGGCGTCGTTCGTCGAGAACACGGCCATGAAGCGCGTGGTGCCACCCTCGACGATCTCCTCGTAGACGAGGTCGGCCTTGTCGAGGCCGGCCTGCGGACGCTCGGGCGGCGCGTTCCCCAGCTTCAGAGCCAGGGCCGGGCGGCTCTCCCAAGCTTGTCCGGGCTCGGTCTCGATGCCGGTGAGCGGGTGGACCACCTTCTCCGGAACCGGCGTGCTGCGGCGGGCTTCTGTGCCTTCGCCCGACGACCGGCATCCCGTCGCGACGAGAGCGAGCAGGACGGCACAGACCAGGGCGCGGTGTATGCGAGGGATCATTGGCGGCCGGAACCCTAACCGAGGTGGGGGGCGTCGTCCACTGTTCACGTCTCCCGGACAGCCTCAGCTGCCGGTGGACCCCAGTCCAGCATCTCCACGGTCGGAAGCCGGGAGGGTCCGGCTCTCCACGACCTGGGCCCGAGCGACGGGGACGAGCAGGAGCTGCGCGATCCGATCCCCCCGCTCGATCTCGATCCGGTCCTTGGTGTCGAGGTTCACGAGGATCAGCTTGATCTCGCCGCGGTACCCCGAATCGATGACGCCGGGCGCGTTGACGGTCGACAAGCCGACGCGCGCCGCGAGGCCCGAGCGCGGCGCCGTCAGGCCGACGTAGCCCTCGGGGATGGCGACGGCGATCCCCGTCCCGATCACGCCACGTTCGCCGGGAGCGAGCTCGATCGACGAGGCAGCATGCAGGTCTAGGCCTGCGTCATCGGTGTGCTGGTACGCAGGTAACGGGAGCCCGTCGTCGAGCCGTTTGACCTCAAGGCGCGGACCGTCCACCGCGCGAAGCTACCCGCCGGCAGCGACGCGGCAAACGGGGCTGCCCACTCGGCGGGGTTGGGAACCGCCAGGGCTATCCGGTCTGAGCGACCTCGAGGGTCGCCTCCGCTTCCAGGCCGTGGCCCTCCCGGCGTTGTGAGATGACGAACCCGGCAGCCAGCACCGAGAGCGCACCGAAGACGGCGCCGACGAAGTGAGCGCGCGCGAAGGCCGAGCCCGCGCGCGACCCGCCGTAGATCGCGGTGAGGACGGCGATGCCGAACGAGGCTCCGATCTGGTGGAGCATCCGGTTTGACGCCGATGCGATGCCGACGTCTTTCTCGTCGACGGCGTTGGTCAGGGAGGCCATCAACGATGGACGCGCGACCCCGTTGCCGACGCCCTGCAAGATCAGACCGACGATCGTGAGGACGAGCGACGCTTGGAGGGCGCTAAAGGCGAACGACACCATCGCCGCCGTCATCATCGCGGTGCCGATGAGTGCGTTCGTCCGCTCCCCGATGCGCATCGCCAACCGGGCGCCGAAGGGCGACGACAGACTGAAGGTCAGTGGTCGCAGGAGCATGATCAACGCGGTCTGCGACAGCGTGTAGCCGAGCACGAAGCGCGTCAGCAACGGCGACAGGACGAAGCCGCCCATGTACGCGCCGCCCATGAACAACCCACACAGCTGCGACGCCGTGAAGTTGCGGCGCTTGAAGTAGTGAAGAGGAAGCAGCGGAGCGGCCGCCGCACGCTCCACCCGGTAGAACCACGTCAATCCGATCGGCGCGAGGACGACGCACGCCAGCAACGCCGGATGCGACCAGCCCCACTCGGGCCCTTGGCTGAGCAGGACGAGCAACGACCCAGTCCCCAGCGTGAGCGCGGCCGAGCCGGCGACGTCGAAGCGCACCGGCTCGTGCTTGCGTACCTCCTTCAGCACGAGCGTCGCCGCGACGAGCACGAGTGAGCCCATCACCGCTTGGATGAGGAAAAGGGGACGCCATCCGACCCAATCGATGAGCGGTCCACCGATGACCAGCCCGACCGACGGGCCGCCGGCCGCGACGAGCGACCACCATCCAAGGGCTTTCACGCGTTCGTGCGCGGGATACACGCTGATGACGAGCCCCATCGAGGTCGGTTGCGTCGCTGCGCCGATGACGAGCGCGAGCGTTCGGAAGCCGATCAGCGCGCCCGGGTCCCACGACAGCGCCGTGAGCAGCGCGGCCAGGGTCGCTCCCGCGAAGCCGAGGATGAAGACGCGACGCTGCCCGTAGAGGTCGCCCATCTTGCCGAGGATGGGGAGCGCGACCGCCGACGCCAGCATAGGGGCCGAGATGACCCATGCCAGAACCGTCTCGGTCGTGCCGAGATCTTGCGCGATGTCGCCCAGGGAGACGACGAGGATCGTGACGGGAAAGGTCGTCGCGAACATGCCCGTGAGAGCCGTGACGAGCACCCACCGCCGGTAGTTCGGGCTGCTCTCGAGGCGCGAACGAAGACCCGAGAGAGCAGCGGACATGTACCCAAGGGTACAGACTTTGGCTCTATCGCCGGAGAGCCGAGCTTACGGGCAACACCGCGGTGGCCAGAGCTCTCTCTCGCTCTCACATTCTTTCGCCATACGAATCACCGGCTACGCACGGACGCGCCCGCAGTTTTCGGGAACTGCGGCCTCCTGGCTCACGCTCCCCCGGATTTCATCGGGCACGTTGCTGCCGACGTCGCTCCGCTCGGTTCCCTTGAGGCTTAGGTTTGCTCGGTGGAACCGCAGGTGTCGGGGTTACGGCCGGCCCACCTTGGACGATGATCTGATGTTGGATGCGGACGTACCGTGCCCCGACGTGATTCTCAACGATCTTGATCGCGGGTCCGGAGAAGGTGAGGTCGAGGGCGTGATAGATGCTCAATACAGCGTCTTGTAGATCGTCGTCCTGCTCGAGGCGTCGCACACGCAGGCCTCTGATTCCTTCGAGTTCCTCGACTCGGATGGGGCGGCTGTGTGTTCTGAATCGGTCGTATGAGTCTTCGGAGCCGAAGTAACCGGCGATGCCCTTCGCCACTTCCTCGCGCTCGCCTGCAGGGATTCCGGCGTCGTCGTGAGAGAGCATGTGCTCCTCCAACCATCCGGCGACCACCTCTTGCGACAAGGCGATCTGTTGCGAGCAGAAGTCGATGAGCCCGCCCGCATAACCGCGAAGGATGGGTGTCCACGCCGGAAGCTTGCCCGTATCAGTCGCAATTTCATCCTTCGCCCGCTGGAAGTCCCTGAGGATGGCGTGGGCCGGCGCCGGACGGGATCCCTCCGGCACCGGCACGATGATCTGCGGATCGATGGGGCCTAGCTCCGAATGCCGGCCCATAACAATTTCATCGGCGCCAAGCGCCAACATCGTTGCTGCGGACTTGGCTTGGAGCGGAACCAGGGCTCGGATGTAGTCGAACTGAGTACGGAGGTAGTTCAGCATCTGCTCAGCTGCCTGCGGGAACCCGCCGGGACTATGGAGAATCAGATCTAGACGCCGTTCCGGTACTTCGTGGCATACCTCCATGAGGGCATGAACATCTGCACCTTCGACTGAGTAGGCGAGATTAGTGTCAGAGCTCTTCAGCCAAGCGCTCGCGTAGACGATGACGGCATGGCCCGAGAGCTCGTTGAGCCGGCGGATGTATCGAAGCCGGATCCCGTCGGAGTCGGGGCCTTCGTCACCTCGCGCTCGCCCGCTGTCTTGAAACTCGCGAAGGATTTGGCCCCAGCTGGGCACCGCGCGGATGCCCTAGCAGGTCGACGACGAGGAGACTCCCGGCACGACTGCGCCAGCACGCATCGCCGCCCGATAGCTTCGCTCGTAGCTCTCGTAGACATCCATAAGAGCTCCAGCGTCGTCGTCTGCCGGCAGCATCAACCGTTCGAGCATCTTGGCCAGATCAAGGCCTTCAGCTTGCGCGGCCGATTCAGCTTTAGCGCTGGGGGTGTCTGGGCTCATGGGTAACCTTCCTACCTGAGAATAGCAAGGGAGCCCCGGGCGACAGCTTCGGCCGCCCCAACCGACCGATCACCCCCCGCGCGGGCCACCGGCTCTCAACGCTTCCCCAAGTTGCTCCGGCCGACCTCACGCCCTCTGTACCTAGCTATCGCGCGGGCGGGGCAGCCGAGGCCCTCGTCCGGCGGGCGTCGACGAGGCCGCGCAGCCGCGATCAGTCCACGGAACGAGTGGTGCGTGACGCTGCGCGGCCGGTTCGCCCGCAGGACGAGGGTCCGGCTGAGCCCCCGCCCGCGACCGAACTCGCTAGCTACAGCCCGACGTCGAGCCGCACGACTCGCAAGCGAAGCAGTTGCCGGCGGGCCGCATGCGGACTCCGCACGTCGAGCAGAGCGGTGCGTCCAGGCCGCTGACGAGCTCGGCGGTCGAGCCGGGCTCGCCGAGGCCCGGCGGTGGCTGGTCGACAGGCTGGATGTGGATGTTCACGCCGTTCGTGCCGCCGTTGAGGGCTTCCTCTCGTTCGGCGACCGAGACGATGCCGAGGGCGCGGCGCTTCTCGGGTGCGAGGAAGTCCAGGGCGAGGCGGCGGAAGATGTAGTCCATCAGCGACTTCGCGAAACGGATGTCCGGGTCGTCGGTGATCCCGTGCGGCTCGAAGGTGTCGTTGACGAACTTCTCGACGAACGTCTCGAGCGGCACGCCGTGCTGGAGACCCATCGAGACGGCGAGGGCGAAGTCGGCCATCACGCCCTGGAGCGTCGAGCCCTGCTTGGACACCTTGATGAAGAGCTCACCGGGCTGTCCCGTGTCCGGATACAGACCGACGTGGATGTACCCTTCCGTGTCGGCGACGCGGAAGGAGTACGTCCGTGAGTCGCGGATGCGCGGCATGCGCCGACGCGGGGCAAGCGCGGGCGTCTCCCCAACCGGCTCCTCGGCCGCCTTGCCCTGCTCGGCGGACAGCGGCTGGTCGGCCTTGCAGTTGTCGCGGTACATCGCGACGGCCTTGAGGCCCAGGCGCCAGCCCTCGACGAAGATCTCTTCCATGTCCTCGACGCTCGCGGACTCAGGAACGTTGACCGTGTTGTGGTTGACGATGCCGTTGCCGACGAAAGCGTGGGTGACGGGCACCGACACGTCGTACACCTCGCGAGAGCCGACACCGGCGACGAACTCAACGGGACTGAAGTGAAGGCCGTCGTCGAGAACAGTCTGCAGCCAGTCCGGGAGCGTCACCCCCGGGTGCGCGGCGACGCGCTCGAGGGTCGTTCGGCTCACGTGCCGAGAGCGCCCATCGCACAGGAAGGCGAACTTGGACCGGCCGGAACCGGCGCCCTTACGTCCGGCGACGCCCCCCGGGATCATCTCGTAGAGATGGCGCGCGTCCAGACCAGGGACGATATCAGCGGTGCTCTGCGCGAAGTCGTTCTCGAGGATCGCCCGAGCGCGCGCTGCCTTCTCCGGCTCGCCGAAGGGCACGAGCTGAAGCAGGCGTTGGGCCGCCGCGCCGCAAGCGTAGACCTCGTCGTAGTCCTTCCCGATCTCGGGGTTCCACTTCTTGATCCGAGAGTGAACGATCCCGAGATTGGTCAATACGGCCTGGAGATCATCCAGCAACCGCGGGGAATCGACGCAGATCCCCACCTTGTTCATCCCGGCGGTCGTCGCGTAAGCGTCCAAGAACAGCCCCTGGAGGAAGGCCAAGACCATGTCCTTCGGCGATCGCAGGACCGCATCCGGGATCCGCTTGCCCGACGCCCGCGCTCCACAACCTAGGTACTCGAGGAACTCGAACACCGTCTTCGACGACACGACGGCGGCGGGACATCTCCCTTCCTGCCGATCGATCCTGGCCTCGACGCCGAAGACCGAGCTCCACGCCGAGGCGACTCTTTCGAGGACGTCATCCACGGAGTTCGTGATGGTGACCGTCCAGTTGGATCGCGTGGCGTGGCCCTCTGCGACGTAGGCGCCGAGGAGGAAGGCCAGATCGGTCGTCATCTCACGCGGGACCCGAACAGACTTCTGGTTGTTCCGTGCGCGTGTCGGCACGAAGTCGAGGAACAGCGGCGGCAGGACCGACCACAGGTCGGCTCCGTACCGCACCGCAACCCACTCTCCGCGGCGGATCTCGTCCAGCCGACGCCACTCGAGGCCGCCGCATCCTCCGACCAGCAGGCGGTGGTTGGGCGTGCCCGTGACGCGGTGCCCCGAACGCAGCGTCACGTCCATTACGGGCCGGACACCGCCGTAGTAGAAGGCATCCGTCTTCTGCGTCCCGTCGAGCGACGCGACCTCATGGACCGCCGGACGGAAGGTGTCCTCCGGTTCGCCGTTGTGGAGGCTCGCGATCCGTATCAGGCCATCCGCCGTGCTCAGGAGCGTTTCGCCCGTCACGCACTTGCTGATCGCCCCGCTGAGGAAGGGCTGCGCCGCCGCCATCATCTTCAGGTGGCCGAGGTGGCCGATGAGGTTGTCCTCGGTGAAGGAGCACGCGAAGACCTCGTAGTGCTCGGGCTTTAGCGCCGGAGCGTTCACGACGGAGTTGTTCTCGTCGACGAAGGCGACTATCGCCTCGATCTGCTCCTCGTTGTAGCCGAGGCGACGCAGCGCTCTGGGAACCGTCTGGTTGACGATCTGCATCGTGCCGCCGCCTACGAGCTTCTTGACCTTCTTGAGCGCCAGGTCGGGCTCGATGCCCGTGGTGTCGCAATCCATCATGAAGCCGATGGTCCCGGTGGGAGCCAGGACGGTGACCTGCGAGTTCTCGACGCCGTACTGTTCGGCGAGCATCACCGTCTCGGCCCACACGGCGTTCGCGCGGTCGGCGACACGGCCGAGATCGGCGTCGTCGCGGCTCGGACGCCCGCGCCCGACCACCTCGTCGTGGAAAACGCCGATGCGCCTGTCGAGCCGCACGTCCTCAGGGCTCGGAGCTTCGGCTATCGCGCGCGAGAAGGCCTCATGCTTGCGCAGCACGCGCAGCGTCGCGTCCCGGTTCTCGGGGTGAGAGAAGCCGGGGAGCTCGTCGGTGCCCGGAAACGGACCGACGATCTCGGCGAACCGCGCCGACGCACGGTAGGCGGCTCCCTGCATGAGTGATGTGATCGCGGCGGCCCACGAACGTCCCGGATCGGAGTCGTAGGCAACGCCGAGCGCCATCAGCAGGGCGCCGAGGTTGGCGTAGCCCAGGCCCAGCTCGCGGAAGCCCCGGGCGTTGCGTCCGATCTTCTCGGTCGGGTAGTCGGCCGCCACGCACAGGATCGCCTGGCCGAGCAGCACGATCTCCACCGTGTGCTCGAAGGCTTCGACGTCGAATGTTCCGTCGTCGGCGAGGAACTTCAGCAGATTGATCGACGCGAGGTTGCACGGCGAGTTGTCGAGGTGCATGTACTCCGAGCACGGGTTCGACGCCGTGATCGGCCCGGCCGCCGGCGCCGTGTGCCAGTCGTTGATCGTCGTGTGGTACTGCATGCCCGGGTCGGCACACTCCCACGCCGCCTGGGAGATCTGCCGCATGATCTCGCGCGCTTGATACGTCTTTACGACGTCGCCCGTCATCACTGCCCGGAGGTGCCAGTCCCGATCCTCGCTGTACGCGGCCATGAAGTCGTCGGTCACGCGGACCGAGTTATTCGCGTTCTGGTACTGGACCGAATACGCGTCGATCCCCGAGTCCACGGCCATGTCGAACCCGGCCGCCTTGAGCGCGCGGGCCTTGCGCTCCTCAACCGCTTTGCACCAGACGAACCCCGGCGAGCCGTCCTTCAGCTCGATGAGGTCGGGATGGTCGACGTTGAAAACGACCATCTTCGCGGCGCGGCGCGTGGCCCCGCCGGACTTGATGGTGCCGGCGGAGGCGTCCGCTCCGCGCATGAAGGTGACGGGCCCGGACGAATGCCCGCCCACCGAGATCTGCTCGTAGGACGAGCGCAGGCTCGAGACGTTCAGTCCGGATCCGGAGCCGCCCTGGAAGATGAACATCTCGTCGCGGTACCAGTCGGCGATCGACTCGATCGAGTCGTCGACGTGGAGGATGAAGCACGCCGAGGATTGTTGCGCCCGCCCATGTACGCCGATGTTGAACCAGACCGGCGAATTGAAGGACGCCTTCTGCGTCACGAGGATGTGCTTGAGCTCGGCCGAGTACGTCTCGCGGTCCTCATCCGTGGCGAAGCGGCCCTGCTCGGCTCCCCACGCGGCGATCGAGTCGACGACGCGGTCGATGATCTGCCGGACGGACCACTCACGGCTCGGGGTGTTGAGCTTCCCGCGGAAGTACTTCTCCGCGACGATGTTCGTCGCGTTCAGCGACCACGAGGTCGGGAACTCGACGCCGTCCTGCTCGAAGGAGACCTTGCCCGTCCAGGAGACGAGCGAGGAGTTGCGCCTCTCCCAGTGGATCTCGTCGTAGGGATGGACGTCGGGCGTGGTGAAGCGCCGCGCGATCGTCAGGCCGTTCTTGGGTAGTGCTGCCGGACGCCTACCGTTACCCTTCTGCGGCTCCGGCTTCGCCTTCGCCGTGGTCCCCCGCCCATTCGCCATCGACGTCTCTCCTCCTGAATCGAAAGGACCGCGACCCTATCCCCGGCCGCCGACACCTCTTGCACCGGGGGCGCTGCGCCCCCC
>JBOGXL010000224.1:0-2910 GCA_050694575.1 Actinomycetota bacterium
GCTCCTCAAGCAGGCCTTCGTCGACGCGAACGAGCAATCGCTGCGCAAGGTCGCCGGCCAAGTGCAGGGCATCACCGCCGTGATCGGCTTCGCGCACCTGGACGGAGATCTCTACAACGCGGCAGCCGTCTGCGCGGACGGCGAGGTCAAGGGCATCTACCACAAGCACTTCCTTCCGACCTACGGCGTCTTCGACGAGGACCGCTACTTCCGACGTGCGTCCGACGCTTCGATCTTCGTGGTCGCCGGGACGCGCGTCGGCGTCTGCATCTGCGAGGACATCTGGTACGCGTCCGGACCGGCCGAGTGGGAGTCGTGGACGGGGGCCGAGCTCGTCGTCAACATCAACGGCTCTCCATACCGGCTGGGCGTCCACGAGTCGCGCCAGCGCATGCTCGCTACCCGCGCCGCCGACTACGTCGTCGCCCTCGGGTACGTGAACCTCGTCGGAGGTCAGGACGAGCTCGTCTTCGACGGCGGATCGCTCGTCTTCGATGCCGACGGCAACCTGTTGTCGTCCGGGACCGCTTTCGAAGAGGACCTGCTCGTCGTCGACATCGATGTCGATGGCGTCGCGCGGGAGCGCCTTCACGATCCCCGCATGCGCAAGGTGTCCGCTCCTCCGTCCGATATCGTGAAGCAGGAGATCTTCATCTCCGGCGAACAAGCGCCGCAGCGGGACGCGATCCCACCTCGCCTTACTCCGCCGCTCTCCGAGGAAGAGCAGAACTACCGAGCCCTGGTTCTCGGCGTGCGGGACTACGTGCAGAAGAACGGCATGCGCGAGGTCTTCATCGCACTGTCCGGAGGGATCGATTCGTCGCTCACGGCTGCCATCGCGGTCGATGCCCTGGGGGCCGAAGCCGTCACGGGGGTCGTGATGTCGTCGCGGTACTCCTCGGAGCATTCGAGGAGCGACGCGTTCGACCTCGGGCGCCGGCTGGGGATCGACGTCCTCGACATCTCCATCGAAGGTCCGCACGCCGCCTTCGAGGAAGCGCTGCGGGGCTACATCGAGGCGCTAGAGGGGACGGACATCGCCGAGCAGAACATCCAATCGCGGATACGCGGCATGTTCATGATGGCGCTCGCCAACGCGCGGCCGTGGTCCATCGTGCTGACAACGGGGAACAAGTCCGAGCTCGCGACGGGGTACGCGACGTTGTACGGGGACATGGCGGGAGGGTTCGCCGTGCTGAAGGACGTGCCGAAGCTCCTCGTCTACCGCCTGTCGCGCTGGCGCAACCGCGACGGTGAGGTGATCCCGGCTTCCGCGATAGACAAGCCGCCGTCGGCCGAGCTCAAGCCCGGCCAGCTCGACCAGGACTCGTTGCCTCCGTACGAGACCCTGGACCCGATCCTGCAGTACTACGTCGAAGAAGATCGCTCGATCGACGAGATAGTCGCTCTGGGTCTCGACCGCGAGACGGTGGCTCGCGTGGTCTTGACCGTGGACCGCAACGAGTACAAGCGCCGGCAGTCGCCGCCCGGGCCGAAGGTCACGTCGAAGGCGTTCGGTCGGGATCGGCGATTGCCGATCACCAACCGGTTCAGAGAGGTCTAGCGAGCTCTTCCAGGAGGGCTCGCGCGCCGATCCGGCCGCGCGTCAGCGACTCCAAGGCGTAGCTCTCGTTGGGCGCGTGGATCCTGTCGTCGGCTCCGGCGAACCCCGTAAGGACGGTCGGGATGCCTTTGCGCTTCAGTACGTCGAGCAAAGGCAGCGTACCTCCGAGCCGCCACAGCGCCGGCTCCTCACCGAAGGCCCGGGCGTACGCGCGGCGCGCGGCGAGAACCACCGGCTCTTCGGGGTCGAAGCCGGCCGCGTTCACGCCACCACCCCAATCGAACGACACGTCGGCGCGCGGATGTGCTGCGTCCAGCACGAGGCGCTCGATCTCCTTCCTCATCGCGCGGTGATCCTGCCCGGGAGCCAGACGTATCGAGACGAAAGCCGACGCCTTCGACGGGATGACCGTACGCGGATCACCTGCCTTGATCTCGTCCACGTCGAGCGACGGCTCCCATCCGGTCATCTCGTAGTAGCGCTCCCCCGACGTGTCGGAGATCGGACGCGCGCCGACTCGCTCGAGGGCCCTGTCGCCGGGCGGCATGTCCGTCCAGAGCTTGCGTTCCGCTTCGGGGATCGCTTCGATGCCGGCACGCAAAGACTCCGGCAGCCGACCGTCGGCCAGCGGGCGGATCGGTTGCAGCACATCCATCAACGCGTGCAGCGCATTCAGCGCGACGCCGCCGTAGACCCCCGAGTGAAGGTCGTAGTCGGCCGTCCGGACCTTCACGGAGCCGGCGATCACACCACGGGCGCCGAGCGTGATGGTCGCGCGCGAGCCGATGCTCCCGGAGTCGTAAATGATGCACGCCGCGGTGGGCTCGTCCCAGCTCTCGAGCCACGGCATGAAGTTGTAGCTCCCACGCTCTTCCTCACCTTCGATCACGACGCGAACGTTCACTCCGAGCTCGCCCGCGCGCGCCATCTCGCAGGCCTCGTACAGCAGCGGCCAGAAGTTGCCCTTGTCGTCGGAAGCACCACGCGCGTAGATGCGACCGTCCCGGATCGTCGGCTCGAAGGGCGGCGTGTCCCACTCGTCCAGGGGCTCCGGTCCCTGGACGTCGTAGTGTCCGTAGATCATCACCGTCGGCGCGTCCGGCGTCGTCGCCGCCAGCCGCCCCACGACGAGTGGGTTCCGCTTCGTAGACACCAGGTCGCAGTCGCCACCCGACGCCCGGACGAAATCCCGCAGCCAGTTCGCGGCCTGCGCGATGGCCTCCGCATCGCCTTCCCCCGTCGACACCGAAGGGATGCGGAGCAGCTCCAGGAGCAGCTCCAGGAACTCTGGGGCGAGACCGGTGGGCACGCCGCCGAACCTACCAGGCCGGGGTGGGCCGCCAACT
>JBOGXL010000225.1:0-2151 GCA_050694575.1 Actinomycetota bacterium
GCGGGCCGGACATGAGCTATCGTCACCCCGTCCGTCCCGAGCGGCGCAAACGCCCGCCGATGACGTGGAGGAAGCGTGCCGGCTGGGCCGCGGTCATCATCGGCGGGGTCCTTTTTCTCAGTGGGAACGTCGGCGCCCGCATTGGGTTGACGGTTCTGCCGTTCGATCCGCACCACGTCTTCACGCAGTTCGGGGGCGGCATCCTTGCCGCGCTCGGGCTCTCCTGGGCCACGAGGCGGGAGGGACGCCGAACGCGCTCTCGATAACGGTGAGGCGGGCCATCGGAATCATCCCGGCCGGCCTGGCCCTCGCGGTTCTGTGGGCAGGGAGCAGCATCGACCCCGCCGTGTCCTTCCCTCCGCTCGCCCTGGCTGAGCGGTTGGTGAGGTTGGCCCCCGGGGACGCGGCGACCTTCTTCATCGACGCGCTTGGCTACAACGCGGTTCGCCTCCTCGCATTGGGGACCACGATGGCCTTTCTCGCCTTCGGGGCGCTGCTGCCGCGGCTCCCTGAACGCTTCCCGCCGTGGGGGGCCGGATTGATCTTCGGTGCCGCGGCGGCCGGGGCGACTCTGGGCGCGCCGATGCGCCCCCGGGCGGCGTGGGCGGTCCTCGGGGGCGCCGCCGCGGCCGTCCTCTACGCCGTACCGCTGGCTTGGCTCGTCGATCTCACGGAAACGGATGACGCACCCGGCGACCGCGGGCGACGTCGGGCGCTGCTGCTGATCGGGTCGGCCGCGGCGGCCATGGCCGCCGGCGGGACTACCCTCGGCCGCATCGGCCGCAGGCTGGCCGGGCCGAGGACTGATGTTGCGATAAGCGCGCCCGACGTCATGCCGACGGCCCCGGCCCGGCCGCCTTTCCCGCGCATCCCCGGTCTGTCCCCCGAGGTGACGTCCACGGCGGACCACTACGTGGTCGACATCGATCTCGTGGACCCCGTGGTCGAAGTTGAGGGGTGGAGCCTGGCCATCGGGGGTCTGGTCGAGCGTCCCGCGCTCTTCACGTTCTTCGACCTCCAGCGGCGATTCCGCATCGTCGAGGAGCACTCCGTCCTCACGTGCATCTCCAACCCCGTGGGCGGGCCGCTCGTCGGAAGCTCGAGCTGGACGGGGGTACGGCTCCGGGACGTCCTCTCGATGGTCGTCCCCCGCGACGGCGCCCAAGACGTCGTGTTTCGCTGTGCGGACGGATACGTGGACTCTCTGACGCTGGAAGCCGCCATGGAGCCCTCGGTCCTCCTCGCCGTTGCCCAGAACGGCCGACCGCTCACGTGGCAGCACGGCTTCCCTTGCCGCCTGAGGGCCCCGGCTTTCTACGGAGTGAAGAACGTGAAATGGCTCGAGGAGATCGAGATCGTCGGGTTCGACGCGCGCGGCTACTGGACGCGGCGAGGTTGGTCGGAGCGCGCGAAGGTCCGCACGCAATCACGCATCGAGACCTCCTTTACCGATGCGCGGGCCGGCGAGCCGATGTGGATCGCCGGCACGGCTTGGGCGGGGACCCGGGGGGTGTCCCGCGTCGAGGTGTCGGTGGACGGGGGCAGGGTTTGGAAGGAGGCCGTCCTCAACCCGCCGCTGTCGCGACTGGCGTGGACGCAGTGGGCGTATCGCTGGACGCCGCCCACGCCCGGGCGCTACCTCGTGCGGTGCCGCGCCACCGACGGGGAGGGGATCCTCCAGGACGCCACCGAGCGGCCACCTCATCCCTCGGGCGCCTCGGGCTACCACTCGGAGCAAGTCATGGTGAGGTGAGCCGAGTCGCTACGACAAAGGGTCGTAGTATTGGGCGGCGCGCGGCGGCTCGTTTTCGGGGGAGCACGACCATGACGACCTTCAGGCCACGCACCAGCCGGAAGCCGGGGGCCAAACGTGCCGGTCTTCTTGTATGGAGCACTATGGGGCTTCTCGTCGTCGTGGTAGCTCTAGTCGGCCTGGCGACGCAGCGGGGGGACGACGGCGGGACCGTCGGAACGACCGCGCGAACCGAGCCCCGTGTCGGCTCGCGGGCACCCGGGTTCTCCGTGCACACGATCGAAGGCGAGAGGCTCACGCTTGCCGACGTCCGCGGCCAGCCTACTGTGCTCTACTTCACCGCCTACTCCTGCTTCACCTGCATCCCAAAGCTGCAACAGCTCGGCGAGGTCTACGAA
>JBOGXL010000226.1:0-8233 GCA_050694575.1 Actinomycetota bacterium
TTCGCCTCGACCTCGCCGGACACCGTCTTCACGTCCACACGGGAGCCGAGGGAGCTGAGCGTGACGTCTCCGGACACCGTCTTCACCCTCGTACCCGCGCCGATGCCGGATACCACGACGCCCGCCGAGACGGTAGTCACGTCGACGACCGAATCCGGCGGGGCGGTGATGGCGACGGTGCAACGGTGACGCCTCCCCTCGGCGAACCAGCTGAGGAACCGCTCGAGCGGAGACATGTCGGTATCGGGCTGGCTCACCTGCACGACCCCGTCGTGGTGATGCACGTCTACCGCCGATCCCGACTCGCGCCGAACCTCCACGCGCGCGCTCTCTCCGGCGGTGATGGTCACCTCACCCGCGACGATCCGCACGACCACCCGGTGGACGTCACCGAGATCTGTCGCAAGCTCGTCGTCGACTCGCCAACGCTGCATGGCACGCCTCCCCACGCGGACTGACCGCCAACTCACGATATATCGCGTGTTGACCGACGGTCAAGGGCAGGAGCGCCGACAGCCGAGAGGCGAAGGCTACGGACCGACGGTGGACGTCGGGTTGCTCGTGGACGTCGCCGACTGGTTGACCGGCGAAGATCCCGACGTCGCCGCGCTGTTCGACGGCGCGGTGGTGAGGCTCGGAGAGAACACGTTGGTCACCGGCGTGACCGCGGTTTGCGAGATCACCTGCGTCAGCGACCCCGGTCCCCCACCCGTGATCGCGGCGACATTGGAACCGCTCAACGATCCCGTGCCCGCGGACTGTCCGATGATCTGCGCGATGGGTCCGAAGCCCGTGCCCGTCGCGGAGTTGAGAGCGTCGAGCGTCGGAGCGACGGTGACCGAGCTCGAGAACGCCGCCCCGGCGAGCGAAACGCTCTGGCCCGGGGCGAGGGTGATGACGGGGTCTGCCGTCTGAGCGACGGCGGACGTTCCCGCTGCCGCTGCGGCCCCGCTCACACCGTTGCCGACTATCGCGATGGCCGTCGGGTTCGCGATAGCGGTCCCCGTCTGGTTCACGGGAGCCGACCCGGTGATCGTCGCGTTGTTCGTGGCGATCGTGTTGATCACCGGAGCGAACGTGTTGCTGACCGTGGTCGTGCCCGTTTGGTTGATCGTCTGCGTAACCGGGCCGGAGCCGGTTGCGAAGGTCGGGCTGACACCGCTCGTTCCGGCGAAGATGTTCGAGCCGCTGAGGGTCGTCGCAGCGCTCGCTGTGTTCGAGACGGTCGAGAGCCCGGTAGCCGACGCGACTTGCTCGAGGGTGATGTCCACCGTCGGAGCGGCGACCTGATCGACCGTCGAGATGCCCGTGGCCTCGGCGACGACCCTCTGGTTCCCGCCCTCGATGGTCAACTCGGGCCCGTTGTCGATGGTCGTCTGGCTGTGCGACTCGGTGCTGCCGCCTTCAGCGTCGGAGAATTCAGACGTGTTGTCGGCGTTGATGCGCGTGCGTCCGGTCCCCGCGCCGCCGATGACGTTCGAGCCGCCGACCCCGTCGCCGCCGTCACCCTTGAAATCGTCGTTGTTGCCGGCGAGGTTGTCGCCTTCCTGAGCCAGACACCCGGACGTATCTGCATCCTCGGTATCGACGCCTTCGCCCTCCTCGAACTCGCAGGGCTCGGCCTCGTCCTGTGCGATGGCGCCGGTGGTCTGGAAGACGGCGGCGCCGAGCAGGAATGCGGCCGCGATCAGCCGCACCCAGAGCCACTCCCGGTGCTGCACAGAGGACCCACCCAGCCGCATCGACATTCCTCCGGGCCTTTATTCGACGACCTAACACTATGCGACCCGTCCGTCCGGGTCGAGGCTCAATGCGCTGGTCAGTCCGCCTTCAGGCGGTTGCGGAAAACGTTGATCAGGCCCCCGCCAAGGACCATCTCCACCTGGCGCTCCGAGAGGTCGTGGGTCAGGGCGAGCGGAGCCGCTCCGGTCAGGTTCGTCGCCACGATCCCGGGCCCGGCGGCCAGCTGGGCTCGCAGCCCTTCGAAGGCCAGGACGTCCCCCCGATCCACGGCGTCGTAGGCGCTCGGGTCGGCGAAGGTCAGGGGAAGGACACCGAAGTTGGGCAGGTTCTGCCAGTGGATCCGCGCGTAGTCCTTGGCGATGACGACCCTCAAGCCCAGGTAGCGCGGGGCGATGGCGGCGTGCTCCCGGCTCGAGCCCTGGCCGTAGTTCGTCCCGCCGACCACGCAATGCCCGCCGGGCGCGGCCCGGGCCCGGGCCGGGTAGGTCTCGTCCACCTGGGAGAAGACGAACTCGGCTATCGCGGGGATGTTGGACCTATACGGGAGCACCCGTTGTCCGGCCGGCATGATCTCGTCCGTCGAGACGTTGTCTCGCACCTTCAACAGCACTGGGAGCTCCATGGAATCCGGCAGCGGGTCGAGCTCGGGCAGCGAGCGGATGTTCGGGCCCTTGACGAGATTCACCTTCCTCGCCTCGGGGGCGGGAAGCGGGGCGACGAGCATGTCGGCGTTGGTCGCGTGCGAGGACGGCGGCTCGACCGTCGGGTAGTCCAGCCCGAACAGCTCGGGGAGGTCGCGCGGATCGGTGATGCGACCGGTCAATACCGATGCCGCAGCCGTCTCCGGGGAGCAGAGGTACACGAGGTCGTCCTTCACGCCCGATCGCCCGGGGAAGTTCCTGGGCATCGTACGCAGGGAGATCTGTCCAGTGGCGGGGGCCTGACCCATACCGATGCATCCGAGACAACCCGCCTGGTGGAGTCGAGCGCCCGCGTGCACCAAATGGAGCAGCAGTCGCTCGTTCGCGAGGTCCTCGAGGATCTCTCGAGACGTCGGATTCACGTCGAAGGACACCCCGGGATGCGACTGCCGTCCGGCGACGATCTTCGACGCGATCGCGAAGTCGCGGAAGCCCGGGTTCGCGGACGAACCTATCACCGCCTGGTAGATCTCGGCCCCCGCCACCTCTCGCACAGGCACGACGTTGCCCGGGCTCGAGGGCTTGGCGATAAGCGGCTCGAGGATGGACAGATCGATCTGCTCGATGACGTCGTAGGTGGCACCGGCGTCGGGGACGAGCTCCACCCAATCGTCCTCGCGTCTCTCCGTCGCCAGGAAGCGGCGGACCTCGTCGTCCGACGGGAAGACGGTAGAGGTCGCCCCGAGCTCGGCCCCCATGTTCGCGAGCACGTGTCGATCCCACGCGGTGAGTCGCTCGAGGGCCGGGCCGAAGTACTCGATGATCCGTCCGCGTCCGCCGTCCACGTCGTGTCGGCGGAGGAGCTCCAGGACGATGTCCTTCGCCGACACCCACGGCGGGAGCTCGCCCACCAGCTCGACGCCCCAGACGCGCGGCATACGGATGTACAGCGGCTCTCCGATCATCGCGAGAGCCACTTCCAGACCACCCGTCCCGAAGGCGAGCATCCCTATCGCTCCCGCCGCGCACGTGTGCGAGTCCGAGCCGGCCATCGTCTTTCCGGGGACGCCGAAGCGCGCTTGGTGCACCGGATGCGACACGCCGTTGCCCGGCTTCGAGAACCACATCCCGAAACGCCGACACGCGCTGTAGAGGAAGAGATGGTCGTCGGCGTTGCGCTCGTCGGCCTGCAGCAGGTTGTGGTCGACGTACTGGACGGACGTTTCTGTGCGGACGCGATCGAGACCCATCGCTTCGAGCTCGAGCATCACGAGCGTGCCCGTCGCGTCCTGGGTGAGCGTCTGATCGATCCGCAGGCCGATCTCGGTGCCGGGAACCATCTCGCCCGAAACCAGATGGGACTCGATCAGCTTCTGTGCGACGTTCTGCGGCATCGCCGCCCGACCTCCCCTCCTATGCTTGGACCTTATCCCTCGAAGCAGCAAGGACGATGACCGACACACAGACGCCCGTCCGGTACGCATCGCCGACGGGCCGATGGGTCCTGGCGGCTGCCGTGGCCGGCTCCTCCATCGCGATGCTCGACGCGACGGTGGTCAACGTCGCCCTGCCCACCGTCGGCGCCGATCTCGACATGGGGTTCTCCGGTCTGCAGTGGGTGATCAACGGCTACCTCGTCACGCTCGCGGCCCTCATCCTGCTCGGAGGCGCTCTCGGCGACCTCTACGGCCGTCGCCGCATCTTCGTCGCCGGCACCGTCTTCTTCGCCGTGGCGTCTCTCGCCTGCGGGCTCGCACCCAACGGCCCGACCCTCGTCGCGGCCCGGGCCGTCCAGGGTGTCGGGGGCGCCATGCTCACACCGGCCAGCCTCGCGATCATCCAGTCCTCGTTCCACCCCGACGACCGCGGGCGCGCGATAGGAGCGTGGTCGGGTCTGGGCGGGGTGGCCGCCGCGATAGGCCCGTTCCTCGGCGGGTGGCTCGTCGGAAGCGTGAGCTGGCGCGCGATCTTCCTCATCAACCTGCCTGTGGCCGCCGTCGTGGCCTTGGTCGCGCAAAGGCACGTGCCCGAGTCGTCGGCGCCGGCACGGGCGGGCTGGCACCCAGATCTCGCCGGAGGCCTGCTGAGCGCGCTCGGCCTCGCCGGGCTCACCTACGCGCTCATCGAGTTCCCGGCGCGTGGGTGGTCCTCGCCGGTGATCCGAGGCGCCGTCGCCCTCGCCGTCCTCGGCTTCGCCGGGTTCTTGACGGTCGAGATGCGCGAGCGCCATCCGATGCTACCGCTCGGCATCTTTCGCAGCTTGCGCTTCAGCGGCGCGAACCTCGCGACGTTCGCCATCTACGGCGCGCTCGGCGGGTTCTTCTTCCTGTTCGCGATCCATCTGCAGCGAGCTCTCGATTACTCGCCGCTCGAAGCCGGCGCCGCCGGACTTCCTATCACGCTGATCATGCTCGGGCACTCCGCCCGGGCCGGACGCATGGCTACGTACACCGGGCCGCGGCTGCCCATGACGCTCGGCCCGTTCGTGATGGCCGTGGGACTCTGGCTCGCCCGAGGCATCGGACCGGGGGCCGACTACCTCACCGACGTGCTGCCGCCCGTCCTCGTCTTCGCGATCGGCTTGGTCCACACGGTCGCTCCCTTGACCACGACGGTTCTGGCCGCTGCACCACCGGAGCACGCCGGCGTCGCTTCCGGGGTCAACAATGCCGTCGCCCGGGCGGCGGGACTCGTCGCCGTAGCCGTGCTGCCGTCGCTGGCCGGATTGGGCGGCGACATCGTCCCCGATCCGCAAACGCTTACCGACGGCTTCGCGCAATCGTGCTCCATCGCGGCGGGAGCGCTCGCGCTGGGCGGGCTCATATCGCTGCTGACGGTCGGCAAGGACAAGCCGGAGGCACCGGCGCTCGGCTCGGAACACCACTGCTCGGTGGACGGACCGCCGTTGCGTCCGGCCGAGTCGCATTGGGGCTGCGCCGAAGCGGCCTGAGGAAAGCGACAACCTACGCGAGCTCGAGCGGTGTGACATCGAGCTCGACGCGGCCCGCCGCGCGGAGCACGGTGACCTTGATCGCTCGACCTATCCGGTCGCCGACCATCAGCCGCTGCAGATCCGTCACGTCGGAGATGGGCACGCCGTCGACGTCCACGACGATGTCCCCGCGCTTGACACCGCTGTGGTCGGCCGGCGATCCCTCCACGACCTCGGACACCTCTACGCCGTGCTGCTTATCGACGAGGCGCGCCGCCCTCGGCGGCAACGGTCTCGACGCACCGGCGATGCCGAGGTACGCACGGCGGACGCGGCCGTCGCTCATCAGCTCGCCGATTATCCGTCTCGTCGTGGCGTTGATCGGAACGGCCAACCCCAGCCCTTGACCGATCCACGGTCCGACGACGGCGGTGTTGATGCCGACGACGAGGCCGTCGCTCTGCACCAACGCGCCCCCGGAGTTGCCCGGGTGGAGCGCCGCGTCGGTCTGGATGACGTTCTCCACGATGCGCGCGTTGCGTCCGGATCGGGTCGCGAACGACCGTCCCAGCGCGCTCACGACGCCGGCCGTGACCGAGCCCTCGAAGCCGAGCGGATTCCCGACGGCCACGACCAGCTGGCCGACCTTGAGCTCGTCGGCGTCACCCAATGTCGCCGGGACGAGGTCGGAGGCCTGCACGCGGACGAGGGCAAGATCGGAGAGCGGATCGGCCCCCACGACCCGATACCCGAGCTCTCGTCCGTCGGCGAAGGTCGCCGTCCCTTCCGTCGTCTTGCCGACGACGTGGGCCGAGGTGATCGCGAAGCCGTCGGCCGTTATCGACACGCCCGACCCGCTGCCGCGCGGACGACGTCCACCTCGGACGTCCTCCATGACCTTCAAGCTCGCCACGGACGGGATGAGCAGCTCGGCCACCCGCGTCACGACACGCGAGTACGCGTCGAGCGCTTCGCTCTCCAACCGCTCGCGATCTGTCTCGGTGACGGTCATGTCACTTGTCGAACCCGACGGTGACCGTCACTTCTTCCGCCCCGCGCAGGAGCTTCAGCTCGATCGATCCGCCATCGGCGGCGGCTTCCAGCGCGGCGAACAGGTCGTCCGCGCTCTGCACCGCCTGGCCCCCCGCCGTCACGATGAGATCGCCCCTGCGCACGCCGCCGCGCTCGGCCGGGCCGTCCTCCTCGACACCGCGCACGAGCACGCCGTCGGCTTCGGACAATCCCACCGCTCGCCGCAGCCGCTTGGCCACGTGGGCCGGGACGATGGCGACGCCGAGACGCACGCGCTTCGGTGCTTCGCCGCGCGCCAGTGCGTCGATGCGCCGTCGCAACGTCTCGTCCGCGGGGATCGCCAGATAGAACCCCTCGCCGAGGCGGTGCGTGTTCAGACCGACGAATCGTCCGTCCCCGTCCACGATCGGTCCGCCCGAGGATCCGGGGAGCAGTGGAGCCGTGTGCTCGATGCTGCCGGCGATCTGTCGTCCGCGCGGACCACGGAAGCTGCGCTCGGTCCCCGAGACGAGTCCGAACGTGACACGCAGACCACGCCCGCCCGGGTTCGCCACGCCGAACACCGGCGCGCCGATGCCGGGCTGGCCGTCACCGTTCGTCCAGTCGATGGGCGTGGCGTCGCCCGTGTCGACCTCGAGCACGGCGACGTCGCCTTCGGTGTCCACACCCAGCGTCTTCGCCGCGACCGAGCGGCCGTCGGCGAACGTGATGGTGACCTCCTCGCCCCACAGGTTGTGGGCGTTGGTGAGGATGCGGCCGGGCGCCACGACGACACCGGACCCCGCCGACCGGCGCCCGGCCACGCCCACCACGCGCTTGCCGACCGCCTCGGCCACGCCGGAGACGGCCTCCTGAAGACCTTCCACCATTGTCATGAGAACCTCCCATTGGTAGGTTGTTACTTGTAACTTGCAATCTACTACCGGCATTCCACGAAAGGCAAAGGGTGGGACCCGAGGCGGAGTCCAGGACCGCTCTGGAGGAGGCGATGGCCCGCGTGGGCGACCGCTGGCTGCTCCTCATCGTGGAGGCGCTCTTGGCCGGACCCCGGCGCTTCAACGATCTCCAGGCCGAGGTCGCGGGCATCGCGCCGAACATCCTGTCCGATCGCCTCCGCCGGCTCGAGCGCGACGCGATTGTCGTTTCGCGCCCCTACTCACGCCGGCCGCTGCGCGTCTCCTACGACCTCACGGCCTCGGGACGCGAGCTGGCCGGTGCGTTGAGGCTCCTCGCGCACTGGGGCTCGGCCCGGTCCGGCGAGGTCGAGGCGCCCCGGCACTCGGCGTGCGGGACGCCGATGGAGGCGCGCTGGTACTGCCCCACCTGCGCTCGGGTGGTCGACGAGTCCACCCCCGGCGAGGGGGCCGAGCTGAGCTACATCTAGGCCGGGTCGGACCAGCGCACGGCCAGCAGGTGCCGCGGCTGGGTCAGCCCCTTGAGGGCGCGCAGGCCTTTGTCCTCGAGCTCGAGTCGCCCGACGAGCTGATCGGCCACGGGCTCGGTGACCAGGATCTCCCCAGGCTCGGCTTCGCCCGTCACCCGTGACGCCAGGTTGATGACGCGGCCGACGAGATCGCCCTCGTCCTCTACCGCTTCACCGGCGTGGATCCCGATCCTGACCTCGGGGATGAACGAGCCCGTGGCGCGTCCGGCCTTGAGGTTCTCCTGGATGTCCACCGCGCACAGCACGGCATCGGGCGGACTCGAGAACCGCGCCAGGGTGCCGTCCCCCTGGGTCCCGACCTCGTCCCCGCCGCGCGCCCGCAGGGCGCTGCGCACGATGTTGCGCACACGGCGCAGGACGGAATGCCACTCGTCGTCCCCGAGCTCCTCGTTCAGGCGCGTGGAGTCGGCGATGTCGCAGAACAGCACGGTGACCCACCTC
>JBOGXL010000227.1:0-5148 GCA_050694575.1 Actinomycetota bacterium
TCCGCTCGGTCAACGCGTTCCGATAATTCGTCCATTCGACGGCGACGCGCAGTTGCTCGGACGCTTCGTTCAAGGCCGCGACGGCTGCCTCGCGGGTGTCCTGTGCGGTCCGGAGATCGTTCTCCGCGGACTCCAAGTCCGCGACGAGCTCGTCCTTCTGCCTCTGGTCCTTGCGCTCGACGACCTTCGTCTTGCGCAGGGTGCTCGCCGTCTCGGTCGCAAGGGCCTCCGACCGCGCCGCTGCTTCGAAGAGCGGCTGTACGCCGAACAGGCCGGCCAGGTGATCGCGCAGACGGAACTCGACCTGCGTCTCGTGCAGGCCACCGTGGATCATGAAGGTGAGCTGGGCGAGCACGCGCGCATCGGCACCGAACTCTTCCGCCAGGATCTGCTCGAGCTCCTCCTGGGTCCCGATCGTTCGGTCCCCGATGCTCGCCTCGACCTCGGTGGCGCCACCGGGCTCGACTGACCGCGAGACCACGAGCTCGCCCGACGACGGCAGGCGGAGATCCACGATCACCGTGGCCTTCTCGGCATCGCCGCGGATCTCGTCCACTCCCTTTACACCGGCGATGTCGCCGAACACGCCCCAGGCCGCGGCCATGATCAGCGACGTCTTCCCTATGCCGTTCGACGCGACGATGAACGTCGCGCCGGGCCCCAGCTCGACGTCGAGGCTGTCGTACGCGCGCCAGTTGCGCAGGCGCAGTCGCTGGATCATCGGTTCGTCGCCAATCTCCTGAGGACTTCCTCGACATCGTCCGGTTGCGTCCGGGCTTCATGGATGTCGAGCACGAGGGTCGCGATGCTCTCGGCCTCGCGGTCACCCAGCTCGGTGAGCGCCTTGCGCTTCGGGTTGGTCTTGCGCGCGCGGCCGCCGGCGGCGACCTGCCCCTCGATGGCTCGATCGGCCTGTTCCCGCGCGATAGGCGGTATATCGACCGTGCGGGTGGCTCGATCGCCTATGTCGTGCATCGGCTCCCAATACGGGATCAGCTCGCGCAGGAAAACCGAAAGGGCCTCGCCGACGGGATGGACGGGGCGCCTGTACCGTCTGCCGACGAGCGATCCGCCCGGCACCTCTATGGTCGGCGCGCAATCCTCGGGCTGGACGAGCAGAGCCGACAGATCGGGCTCGACGAGGGTCAGCGCGGCGGTGTCGGGGAAGAGCCGGAAGACCCGCCCGAGATCGCGCAGCCACCTGTCGCTTCCTTCGAGGGCGCCCTCCTCGGCCAAGAGCCAGACGCGGACACGGCCGCCGAAGGTTCCGACGATCCACCCCTCGGCGACGTCCATACCGGCGATGCCCATCCGCGTCGCCGCCGGATCGCTCGTGACACGTGCGGGGGCCGAGAGGGCCTCGCGCAGCGCCGAGATCACGCGTTCACCAGCTTCGGTCGCGGCCGCAGGCTCGTCGGGTCCGACGTCGAGACCGCGCCCGAAAGCGACGCCTTCTGTCTCATCGAGGAGCTCGATCAGGTCCTGGAGCTCGGCGCGCTCGGCAGCGGTCAAGTGCGAAGTATCCGGCTCGGGACCTCCGACCTCGACGTGCTCGAGGTGCGCGGCGAGCGCTTCCTGTACGTGGTCTCGGTCTTCGGTCACAGGACCGGGGGCGCTGCGCCCCCCGGACCCCCCGCGCTCCGTATGACCTTCGCTCATACGCCCACCCTGTCCTTATGTTCCTCCAAATACGACCTGACCTTGACCCAGGCCGACGCGACGAGCTGACCCACGCGTTGACCGCTGATCGGCGGGTCGAGCTCGCGGCCCACCGCAGCACGGCTCTTCCCGTTCACCCGGACGGCCATGAAGACCTCGCGTTCCCGGTCGGAGAGCACCCGATAGATCGCCTCCTCCGCGAGCTCGACCTGCTGCACCGTCCTCAGGTGCTCGAGCTTGGCGAAATACTCCTCGTCGGCGCCGGCCGAGCGTGCCGCCACATCGGCCAGGACCAGCGGCTCGGCGTCGTCTACCCGCGTCGAGATCGGGTCGCTCAGCGACCGGTCCCGTCGCCGGGCTTCGGCCCGGTTGAGCGCATCGATCGCTTTGTTCCGCGCGACGCGGAGCGCGAAAGGAAGGAAAGGACCTTCGCACCGGAAGCCGTTGTGGGCCATCGAGCTCCACGCCTCGTCGACGACGGCCCACGGACCTACACCGGCGATCACATGATCGCTTCTCCACACCAGCAAAACGCTGTGCCGCATCAGCCCTCGGATCCGTACGTATTCCGCCTCGTCGACCCCTTCGGGCAACGCGGGATCGAGGGATCGCGGGGTCACGTCACCTCTTTATCGGATTCCTTCCGAAACCGAAAGGGCAGCCGGCCGAAACCGAAAGGGCAGCCGGCTATTCCTCGGCCGTGACGGCCACCTGACGGGCAAATTGTGTCCTGTAGAGGTTCGCGTAGAGGCCGGGTTCGCTCATGAGCTCCGCATGTGTCCCCTGCTGGACGATGCGCCCACGATCCACGACGAAGATCCGGTCCGCGCCGAGGATCGTCGACAGCCTGTGCGCGATGACGACAGACGTTCGATGCGCCAGGGCGGCGTCGAGCGCGTCACGGATCAGTGCCTCCGACTCCGAGTCGAGGCTCGATGTGGCTTCGTCGAGGATCACGATGGCCGGGGCTTTCAAGAGCACACGCGCGATAGCGAGCCGCTGTTTCTCGCCGCCGGACAGCCGATAGCCGCGCTCGCCGACCACGGTGTCGAAGCCCTCGGGGAGCGACGCGATGAGGTCGTAGATCTGCGCGGCACGGCAAGCCGCGACCAGCTCGTCGTCTGGGGCCTCGGGGCGGGCGTAACGAAGGTTGTTACGGATCGTGTCGTGGAACATGTGCGGATCCTGCGCAACCACGCCGATCTGAGCGCGCAGGCTCTGTTGTGTGATGGAGCGCACGTCGTTTCCGTCGATAGTGACCGCCCCGGAACCAACGTCGTAGAGCCGGGGGATCAGCATCGTGATGGTCGTCTTCCCGGCCCCCGACGGTCCGACCAACGCCACGGTTCGACCCCCCTCGGCCACGAGGGATACGCCTCGAAGCACATCGCCGGCCCTCACCTCTTCGTCGAACTCGCCGACCATCTCCAACGACGCGAGGGAAACGTCTTGCGCACGGGGGTACCTGAAGGAAACGTCCTTAAGCTCGATGCGGGGCGCGCCATCGAGCTGCAGGTCCGTTGCGCCCTCGGCGTCGGCAACCATCGGCGCCAGGTCGAGCACCTCGAAGACACGCTCGAATGACACGAAGGACGTCATCAGGTCGACGCGCGCGTTCGTCAGGCCGACCAGCGGCTGATAGAGCTGACCGAGCAAGGTGGCCAAGGCGACGATGTCGCCCACGCTCACGGCACCACGCACGGCGAGGGAACCGCCGACCCAGTACACGACGGCGCTGCCGAATGCGGCGATGACGCTGAGCAGGATGAAGAACGAACGCGAGTACACCGCTATGCGGACGCCGATGTCGCGAACACCGGCAGCCCTTGTGCTGAACTCGTCACGCTCGGCGTCGGGTCGTCCGAACAGCTTCGCAAGCATGGCGCCGGACACGTTGAAGCGCTCCTGCATGGTCGCGTTCATGCCCGCGTTGAGGTTCATCTGGTCCCGGCTCAACCGTTGCAACCGGCGGCCCGCCCGCTTCGAGGGAAGCAGGAACAGGGGCAGCACCAACAACGCGAGGAGCGTGATCTGCCAAGAGAGCACGAGCATCGCGACGAGGGTCGTCCCGAGGGTGATCGCGCTCGATACGACCGACCCGAGGGTGTTCGTCAGGGCGTTCTGGGCGCCCACGACGTCGTTGTTGAGCCGGCTGATGAGCGCACCTGTCTGCGTCCGGGTGAAGAAGGCTAATGGCATGCGCTGGACGTGGTCGAAGAGCTTGACGCGAAGATCGAAGATCAGGCCCTCGCCGATCCGGGACGAGAGGTAACGCGAAGCGAGCCCGATCAACGCGAAGAGGACGGCGACCGCGAAGCCGAGGATGGCGTAGCGCCCGACCAATCCCCCACGCCGCGGGATGATCGCGTCATCGATGAGGGACCTGACGATCAGTGCGGGGGCGACCCCGAGGAAGGACGTTACAACCAAGACGATCAGATGGGCGGTGATCGTCGCGCGGTACTTGGCGGCGAGGCGGAGAGCACGCTTGACCGTGCCCGGCGCGAGCTTGTAGCCCTTCGCGAGCTCACTGCCGCCGAAGCGGCCGCGCATCCACCCAACGTCCGGAGGTATCACCCACCCATTAGAACCGCAGGCGGGTGGGTGAGGATTCCACGCTCGACCCTACGTTCCGGCGTAGGCCTCCTCGAGCTTGGCCAGATCGAGCTTCTTCATCTCCAGGAACGCCGTCGTCACCCGGGCGATGGTTTCGGCGTCGGAGTCCTGCATCATCTTGTCCATCGCGCTAGGGACGATCTGCCAGGAGACGCCGAAGCGGTCCTTCAGCCAGCCGCACTGCTCTGCTTCGGGAACGGCCGAGAGGCGATCCCAGTAGTAGTCGATCTGCTCTTGCGTATCGCAGGAGACCATCAGCGAGACCGCTTCGCTGAAGGAGAAGTCGTGCGAGAGCGCACTGTCCATCGCGGCGAATCGGTAGCCCTCGAGCGTGAAGGGGGCGAATCTGACCGTGCCCTCGACATCGGGTTCTTCACCTTTGCCGTAGCGCATGATCTCGCCCGTCTCCGCACCCTTGAAGATGGAGGCGTAGAAGGTGATGGCTTCCTCGGCCTTGCCGCAGACGTCGCCGACGAACATCAGCGTGGGCACGATCTTCTGCGCGACCGGCTCGGGCGTGTGCATGATCTGCCAGGACAGGCCGTAGCGATCCTGGAGCCACCCGTACCGCCGGCTGAAGGGATAGGCGTCCAACGGCATGAGCGTCGTCCCGCGGTCGGAGAGGCGCACCCAGAGGGAATCGACCTCTTCCTTCGTGCCGCAATCGACACGGAACGAGATGGACGGGTTGAACTTGAAGAGCGGGCCGGCGCTGATCGACATGAACGGCTGACCGGCGAGCAGGAACGACACCACGTCGCAATCCCCCGAAGGCGTGTCTCGCAGGGTCGTGACGTTCGTGACCTCGGACTCCTCGAAGAGCGACGTGTAGAGCTCCGCCGCTTCGGTCGCCTCGGTGTCGAACCACAGGTG
>JBOGXL010000228.1:0-2882 GCA_050694575.1 Actinomycetota bacterium
GGGTGGGGACGGTCGTATCGTTCGTCGGCGGGATCGTGTGCCTCGCCCCCGCGCGGCGACGCAGCCGTGCTCGGGGAGCTCGCTTCCTCGAGGCCGAGGTGGTCCGGACGTGATAGTCGAGCGGGAAGTAGACACCCCTGAACGGGGCGGATCGCCTCTCGTCCGCGTCGTTGTCGTGCTCGCTCCGCTCCTGCTGCTCTTCGCATTGATGGGCGTTTCGGTGTTCCGCGCATCGCCGAGAGACGTGGGCAGCCGCGCGCCCGCGTTCGAGCTCGAGCGTCTCGACGGCCGGGGTCGGATCTCGTCGGCCGACCTCCGCGGGAAGGCGTACGCCCTCAACTTCTGGGCTTCGTGGTGCATCCCCTGCCGGGACGAGGCGCCGGTGCTCGCGAAGATTGCCGGGTCCGGCGTGGGACCGCCGGCCTTCATCGGCGTGAACATCCTCGACGGACTCGAGGAGGCGCGGGCGTTTGTGCAAGAGTTCGACATCCGCTACCCGAACGGGCGGGACCGGAAGGGGGTCTTCCGCGCCTTCAGGGTAGCCGGCATCCCCGAGACGATCTTCGTAAGCCGTCAGGGGCAGATCGTCGGGCGCTGGATCGGCGCCATTGATGGGCCTACCCTGCGCAGGTTGCTTTCAGAGCTGCGCAGCATCAGGTCCGGGGAGCTCCTCCGCATCTCGGGCCGGGGACCGCAGGTCGGGGTCCAATAGGAACCTTGTGTCCACCGGAAGGGTGAAGCTCGCGGTCGGCGGCGGGCTCATCCTGTCTGGGCTGATGGTTCTCGCCGTGTGGGCAGTGGGCCGTCCCGCCTCGGTGTCCTTCTACGTCACGCCGACCGAGGTGCTCCGCGACGAGTCCCAGTTGCGCGGGCACAACGTGCGGGTGGCGGGCGCCATCGTTCCCGGCACGGTGCGCCGGTCTGGAGAACGTATGACGTTCGCGGTAACCGACGGGCGAAGCCGGATTCCCGTCTCGTATTCGGGCACCGTCCCGTACACCTTTCGTCAGACCTGGCAGACGAAGGGCTGGGAGGTCGTAGTCGAGGGCCGACTCACCACCGGGCCTCAGCTGGACGCCCACAACGTGTTCGTGAAGCATCCGGGAAAGATGACCGCGCGCGACGTCTCCGCGCGCCGAGATAGCTGACCCGTCGGTCCCTCGGACCTCATACTACGGACGGTAGTATCTGTGCACGGAGTGGGAGTCACCGGCGACCACAGAAGGGGTTGGCAGGGTTGATGCGAGCAGCCACGGACGTACCCCCGCCTGCCGTGCGTCCGCAGCGCCGCGCGACGGCACGCCTCGTCCGGTACATCGGCATCTTCGGTCGTGTTTTCGTCGGTGCCGGCTTGGTCCTGCTGTTCTTCACCGGCTACCTGCTGTGGGGAACCGGTGTCTACACGAAACAAGCCCAGAAGGACGCGGCCCAGGCGCTCGAGGCGAACCCCATCGTCACGGAGCAGAAGCTGTCGAAGGGAAACATCCCGCCGGCGCGGCCGCCTCGGCCGCTGAAGCTGGGCGAGCCTCTCTTCACGATCAAGATCCCGAAGATCGGGCTGGAGAACACGGTCGTCGAGGGAGTCGATCAGGAGTCGCTACGCAAAGGCGTCGGTCATTTCCCCGGCTGTGACGACGGGAGCTCGAGCGCGTGCCTCGGTGACACGAAGTATCCGGGGGAGTCGGGCAACGTGGCGCTGTCCGGACACCGGACGACGTACGGCGCGCCGTTCTTCCGGGTCAACGAGCTCTCCAAGGGCGACACGATCGACATCGTCTCCGGCCGCGCGCGCTACCGTTATCGCGTGCGCGAGCAGAAAGTCGTCGATCCGATAACCGGGTTCTCGACCGTCGAGCAGCACGGCCGCGACGAGCTGACGTTGACGACGTGTCACCCGCGCTTCTCTGCTGCGCAGCGCCTCATCATCAGCGCCGACTACGAGGGGGCCTCCCTCGTCTCGGCGGCGCCGCGACCCGCGCCGTCGGCCCCGATCCCTAGATCCGACCCCCAGGCCGTGGTTCCGCCGGACGTGCTTCTGCTCGCGAGCATCGCGCTGGCGAGCGCGCTCGGTGCCCTGGGGCTGTCGAAGCGCTACCGGAACGTCGCCGCCTACATCACCCTGGGGATCGCGGGTGCCGCCGGCTTATGGGTCGGAGTCTTCCCGCGCGTGCTGGCGCTGATGCCAGCCAACTATTAGACCGCTACGGGAGCCGCGCCTGAGTCGGATCGAGGCCATTGATCTTCGCCAGCCAGAAGAAGTACACGGCGATCCCGGCGAGCATGACGGCCCCGGCCGGCCGGAGAAACCTCGCGACTCGGTCGAGCGCGCGCTTGCCCACGAGCCACCACATGAGCGCGGTGAGCATGGCGGCGTGTCCGAGGCCCAGGGCGAACATCACCGCCGCGCTGTAGAAAGGGTTCCCGAACGTGGCCGCTGACGCGGCGATGCCGAGCACGATCCCCGCACACGCTGGGCAGTTCACCAATCCGGCCGGGATGCCGGCGAAGAACGCACCGATGTGCGTCGGGCTTCTTCGCGCCGGGAGCTCGCACGCCGCGCAAAATGCGGACGGACGAGTCAAGACGAAGGCGGCGATGGCCACGAGGACGACGCCGAGCACGAGGTATCCGATGCCCGAGTAAGGCCGCAGGAATGTGTTCGTGACCACGTCCACCTGTCCGGCCACGACGCCCACACCCGTGTAGACGACGACCATCCCGGCCCCGAAGGCCGCCGTCATGCGAACGCCCGCCCCCTTCGCTCCCAGCTCGCCCGTGGAGCCGAGGGCGAAGACGGTGCCGAGCATCGGGAGCGCCAGCGGGTTCAACGCCAGCAAGACGCCGGCGAACAGCCCCGTCGGGATGCCCAGCCACCACACGTC
>JBOGXL010000229.1:0-6230 GCA_050694575.1 Actinomycetota bacterium
TCCGGACGGGGCCCGGCCGTCGAGCCGGGCGCGACCGTCTCCATCGCCTCCTCGTAGCGCTCGTAGGCACACCAACCGGGAACCGTCGCCTCACCGCCCGAACCTCGGAAGATCACCGTGGGGAACACGAACCTCCAGTGGCCCTCGGTGTTCTTCGCTCGTCCGATCCCCGGCGTGTCGCCCTCGAGCGTCATGACGTACTCGTTCGGTCGGCGCGTCTCCTCCCAATCTTCCTTGAAGGTCTTCTCGACCACCTCCGTCGCGAGGTCGGCGGCGAGTCTCCGCTGGTCGAGCCCCTCGACGCCGCGCACCGCGTCGATGATCCGCTCGATCGTGTCGGCCGGCCGTCCGAAGACGAAGATCGACTCCCGCAAACGACGCAAGACCCGGGCCGCGGTGTCATCGGATTGGAGCTCGGCGGCTTTGACGGCCTTGCCCGGCGGCTCGGTGGATGTGTACATCCATTCGAGGTGCACGGGGTACGTCATACCGGTGTGCTCGTACACCGACCGCCAGTACCCGCTCTGCCGGCGCGCGTTGCGTACGGGGTCGAAGTTCTCGACGTAGTTGTTCATGTCACCGATGAGCCCGCCGAGAACGCGCCGCCACTGAAGACGGTCGCCGTAGCGCCAGCGCAGGAGCCGGAGCTTCGGTTCGGTCCCCCACGCCCAGGAGCAACCGGGATCGGTGAACTCGACAACTTCGATGCGCGTCACGTTCGGGATACTACTCCGGTGTACGGAAAGGACTTCTTCGAAAGCGTAAGAGACGCGCTCGCGAACTTCCTGCCGCCGAAGCTGCGCGGGTTCGGCAGCTACTTCACGTCCCAGAACATGAAGCTCTGGTACGACGACGAACGCAAAGAGCACTACGAGGTGCAGTACATCGCCCGGCGTCGCGTGCTCGAGATCGGCTTCCATACCGAGTACTCCGAGCGAGCCCGCAACGAGACGGTCCTCGAGCGACTGCTTACGAAGGAAGAGACGTGGCGGAAGACACTGGGCGGCTCCGTGGAGGCTGGCCCCTTCCTCGGAGCTCAGTCGGGTTCGTGGCGCCGGATCTCTGAGGTGTGGGACGACGTCGACGGACCGGATGCCGCGATCGAAGCAGCCGAGCGACTCGCCGATTACATCCGCGTTCTGGAGCCATTGCGGACGAACTGATGCCCGGATCGTCGGCACGCGAAGTGGTGTCTCGACTGGCTCGCTCGTTCGACGAGCAGGACGCGGATCTCGTCGCCGGGGATCCACTGGGTTTCCCGGGGTACCGCGAGCAGATCGAACGGGCGAAGGCCGAGACGGGGCTCTCGGAGGCGTGCGTCTGGGGCTGGGCGGACATCGACGGGGCCCCTTGCGCTCTCGTGGTGGGCGACTTCTCGTTCCTCGGCGGTTCGATGGGGATCGCCGTCGGGGAAAAGGTGGCGCGTGGGTTCGACGCCGCGCGTCGAGCGCGCGCGCCTGTCGTGACGGTGACGGCTTCCGGCGGAGCGCGGATGCAGGAAGGGATGGCTGCACTCGTCCAGATGGCGAAGGTGGCCGAAGCCCGGCGGCAGCACGCTGCCGCCGGCCTCGGCCACGTGACCCTGCTGACCCCACCCACCACGGGTGGCGTGTACGCGTCCTTCGCATCGCTCGCGGACGTCGTGCTCGCGGAGCCCGAAGCGACGGTGGGCTTCGCCGGGCCGCGTGTGGTGGCCGAGATCTTGGGAAGTGACCCACCTGCACGCATGCACACAGCAGAGTTCGCACTCGAGCACGGGTTGGTGGACGCGTTGGTGTTGCCGGCCGATCAGACGAGCACCATCGGTCGCATCCTTTCTTCTTTCGGGTCGAAGACCGGTGCTCAGTTGCGCGCTCCCGCGCGCTCCCAGTTGATCGGGGGCGTTCCGCGCGCTTCGCGCGCTGCGCCCCCCGAACCCCCCGCGGCGTGGGAACGGGTTCAGATCGCGCGCGAGCAATCTCGGCCTAAGGCTCCGCAGATCGCCGCCGTTCTGCTCGAGAGCTCCTTCGAGCTGCACGGCGACAGAACCGGGACGCCCGACGACGAGAGCGTAATAGTCCGCGTCGGCGGCGTCCGGGGCACAGACCTGAACGCGATGCTCATCGGTCAGGACGCGTCCGGTGACGGGCGCATCCGCCCCCAGGGCTTCCGGAAAGCGATCCGCGGTATCGAGCTCGCGGGCCGCCTTGGCCTTCCCGTCGTGACCTTGATCGACACGCGCGGGGCCGACCCACTCCCATCATCGGAAGGACACGGCATCGCCGCAGCGGTCGCGCGCACCTTCCTCGCGATGCTCGACTGTCCCTCCCCTATGCTCGCCGTCGTCGTCGGCGAGGGGGGAAGCGGCGGCGCCCTTGCGATGACCGTGGCCGACCGCGTCCTCGCATGGGAGAACTCGGTCTTCACCGTGATCGCACCCGAAGGCGCCGCGACCATCCTCTATCGAGATGCCGCCCGGGCCGCCGAGATCGCCGAGCAGCTGGGCATCACGGCCGACGATCTGGTCGCCTTGGGGATCGCCGACGCGACCGTCGCCGAGCCCCCGGGCGGTGCCCATCGAGAGCCGGCTTTGGCGACCGAGGATCTGGCCGACACCATCAGTAGCGAGCTCGTCGAGCTCGTGAAGGTGCGGAGAGCTACGCGCCTGCGCCGGCGGCACCGGCGGTGGCGAGGGGTGACCGAGCGCTACATCGAGCAAGCATGAGCCTTGACCTGGGACAATGTCGGCGTCACATGCAACAGTCGTGGTGACACGCCGTGGGGGAGACACTGGCGACCAAGACCTCGAGTAGGTCCGGCCCGACCGGGATCCTGCCGCACGTCATGCGGCTGATCCGCAGCTTCGCCTCGCCGCGGGGCCTCAGAGGCTTGTTGGGCGAAGCTCGCAGCCTCGGGACCCACATCCTCCGCTACCCGCTCGGGGTCGTCCCGGTTCCGGTGCGGGACAACGGTACGGTCGGCAGCCGTCGCCGCGTCCACCAAACGCCCGTCGTTCTCGTTCACGGCTACTTCCACAACAGGTCCGGCTTCGACTTCATGTCCCGCGACCTGCGCACGCGAGGCTTCCGGTGGGTCCACGGCATGAACTACAACCCGATACGCAGCTCGGTCCCCGACCTCGCCGAGCGCTTCGCGGTCAGCGTCCAAGACGTCATGGAGGTGTCCGGATCCAAGCGTGTCCACGTCGTGGGCCATTCGCTGGGCGGGCTCATCGTGCGGTGGTTCGTCCAGGAGCTCGGCGGGGACGACGTCGTGAGCACGTGCGTCACGATAGGGACGCCCCATCACGGGACGTACCCGGCCTACCTCGGCCTGGGCCCGGCGGGCCGCGACATGCGTCCCGGGTCGGAGGTCGTCACGCGACTGGAGCAGCGGTTCCGCCGCTTCTCCCACGTCCGCTTCGTGAACCTGTACAGCGACCTGGACGTGCTGATCATCCCGCCGTCCTCTGCGGTTCTCCCCGAGCGGCCCAACGTGCACAACCATCTCATCGAGGACCTGGGACATACGTCGCTTCTGCTCTCGCCCGTGCTCATCGAGGAGGTCTGCGATCACCTCGAGGGCAAGCACGACACGGCGAAGCCAAGAGGGCTGAGCGAGTCGGCCTAGCCGCGAGCTACTCGTGGGGATGTTCGGCGCGGCTGCGCAGCCGGCGCCGGAAGGGGCGCAAAGCCCACAGGCTCGCGATGGTGATCGCGACGGCGACGCCGCCGGCCCAGAACATGCCCAGCCCGACGGCCATCCCTACGGCGGCGACGACCCACAGGCTGGCCGCCGTGGTGAGCCCACGAACGGACAAACCTTCGCGCAGGATCGCGCCGGCGCCGAGGAAGCCGATGCCCGTGACGATCTGGGCAGCGACGCGGGAGGGGTCGACGGGCCCGGAGGACGACTCGAACCCATAGGCGCTGACGAGCGTGAACAGGCACGCGCCGACGGCCACGAGCATGTGCGTGCGCAGTCCCGCCGCCTGCTCACGCAGCTCGCGCTCGACGCCGATGGCCATACCCATGGCCGCGGCGACCACCAAGCGAACGGCGGCGTCGATCTGCGCCTGGCTCAGGTCCATGGGTGGGAGAATGACAGGCGCATGCGACGCCTAACGAGCCTCGGCGCCGTGGTCTTGCTGGCACTGGTCGCTGCCTGCGGGAACGGCACGAACGAATCGGCGACGACACCGTCGGCGAGCGCATCCGCCACGCCCGACATCGCCGCATCGAAGCTGAAGCCGGCTCACGACTTCTCGTTGCGCACCTTCGACGGCGACACCTTCACTCTCTCCGAGCACTTCGGCGAGCTCCCCGTCGTCCTGAACTTCTGGGCTCCCTGGTGAGGTGAGTGCCGGGCCGAACAGCCCGGCTTCGGGCAGGTTGCCCGAGCCTACGAAGGGAAGGTCAGGTTCTTCGGCGTCGCGTGGCGCGGTTCCGAGGACGAGGGCCGCGCCTACATCGACGAGTTCGACGTGCCGTACGACAGCGGACTGGACGCCGACGAAGAGGTCTTCACCGCCTACGGCTTCACCTACCAGCCGGCGACGGTCTTCGTCACGAAGTCGGGTCGCATCCTCCGCAGCCACTTCGGACCCCTCGAGCGGGGCGAGCTCGAAGAGATGGTGGAGAAGCTGCTGGAGGCTTCCTCGGCGCTGCGGTAATTGTACGCAGACGGCCCTTGTGACCTGGGCGTATCGTGTTCGTCGTGAGCTCGGCGATGCCGGAGCTACCCGAGGGCCCCGTGACGATCATGTTCACGGACATCGAAGGCTCTACCGCCTTGCGTACGAGTCTCGGTGACTCGGACACCGACACCCTCTTCAAGCAGCACGACGAGCTCGTCCGGGCCGAGATCGAAGCCAATAGGGGCCACGATCAGAAGGCCGCGCTGGGCGACGGGTTTCTCGCCGTGTTCGTCTCTACTCGGCGCGCGTTAGCCGCGGCGGTCGGGATCCAACGCTCGCTCGATTCATTCAACCGGAACCGCCCCGGGGCCCCGCTGCGCGTGAGGATCGGCCTGAACACCGGTGAGGTCACGTGGCAGGACGGGCAGCTGTCGGGCGAATCGGTGCACGCGGCCTCGCGCGTGTGTGCCGCGGCCGAAGGCAGCCAGATCCTCGTCTCCGACGTGACACGGCAGCTGGCCGGGACGGTGCCCGACACGAGCTTCCTCGACACGGGCGAGCACGACCTCAAAGGGTTCCCGCAGCCGTGGCGCCTGTGGGAGGTCATCTGGATCCGCGAGACGATGAAGGGAACCGAACAGGTCTTCGTCGGTCGCGACAAAGAGCTCGGCGTCCTCCGGACGAAGCTCAACGCAGCCCTGGACGGTCGCGGGAGCCTCGTTCTCGTCGGCGGCGAGCCCGGCGTCGGGAAGACGACCCTCGTGAAGCAGCTCATCCGGGAGGCCGAGCAGCGCGGCGCCCTCGCCGTGTTCGGCCGGTGCTACGAGTCCGAAGGCGCCGTCCCGTACTCGCCTTTCGTCGAGATGCTCGAGGCGGCACTGGCGATCATGCCGCCGGAGATCGTCCGTGAGGACATGGACGAGGACGCTCCCGAGATCGCCCGGTTGGTGCCCGAGCTTCGACGGAGGTTCCCCGACATCCCCGAGCCCCTCGACCTTCCCCCCGAACAGCAACGCCGGTACTTCTTCAACGCGGTGGCGAGCTTCATCGGGCGGGGAGCCACACGCTTCCCACTCGTCCTCGTGATGGACGACGTCCATTGGGCGGACGAGTCGACGCTTCTGCTCATCGAGCACATGGCCGACCTGATGCCGGACATGCGCGTGCTCGGCGTGGGAACGTATCGCGACGTGGAGCTCGACGTATCGCGGCCGCTGGCCGCGACGCTCGAACGCATGCTGCGGGCGCGTACGGTCGAGCGCCTCCCCGTGAAGCGCTTCGATCGCAACGGTGTGGCGACGATGATCCAAGCTCTCGCCGGCAAGCCCGCCCCGGACGCCATAGTCGGCGCGATCTACGACGAGACGGAAGGCAACCCGTTTTTCGTCGAAGAGGTCTTCCGTCACCTCGTCGAGGAACGCAAGGTCTTCGACGAGGCGGGCAACTTCCGCGCCGGGCTCGAGGTCGACGAGCTCGACGTGCCCGAGAGCGTGCGCCTCGTCGTCGGTCGCCGGCTCGAGCGCTTGGGGGCCGAGGCGCAGAAGGCGCTCGCCGCGGGTGCGGTCGTCGGACGGGGGTTCCCCTTCTCGCTCCTCGAGGAGATCACCGACATCGA
>JBOGXL010000230.1:0-5438 GCA_050694575.1 Actinomycetota bacterium
GCATCTGGCCGGAGGTGCACCTGCGAGGCGAGATGTGACGGAGCTCGTCAAAGAAGTGACGCAGGACGACATGACGCTGTACTCCGGGCCGGGAAACATCCACTCCGATCTCGAGGTCGCCCGGCGGACCGGCCTGGACGCCACGATCGCGCAAGGGATGATGACGCTCGCCTTCGCCTCGGAACTGATGACGATGGTCTGCGGGCCCTCGTGGCTCGAGCGCGGCGAGATCGCGGTGAAGTTCACCAAGCCTGTGTACGCCGGTAACCGCGTGACGGTCCGGGCCGCGGAAGCAGACGGCGGTTATTCCATCAGCGCGACGAACCAAGCCGGCGACACGCTGATGGTCGGAGAGGCGCGGCTGCGCGACTAGCGCTAAAGCGAGCACCCGTTGGACGTCAGTGACAGGTTTCGAGCGTCGAGGAACAAGCGTTCGTAGAATGGACCATCGTGCCGACTAGGCTGGCATCAGCCGTTCGTATAGTCGACATGCGCCGGCGTAGCCGAATGGCTTAGGCGCCGCACTCAAAATGCGGTCCGGGAAACCGGGTGTGGGTTCGAGTCCCACCGCCGGCACTGCGTAGGCTGAGGCATGCGCTTCTCTCTCGAGCACCACTTCGACGCACCCGTCGATGTCGTCGAGAAGGTGTCCAACGATCCCGACTACGTCCGGCGCCTTTCCGATCTGCCCAACCTCGGCGAACGACGCGTGAAGACCTTCGACGAGCACCCCGACGGATCTATCGACCGCGTCGTCCACTACAAGCTCGGCTCCCAGCTCCCGGCCCCCGTCGTCGCCGTCATCGGCTCGGCCGCGACGTGGGACGAGGTCGCTCGCTTCGATCCGGCGTCCCGCGAGTGGACGTTCGAGATCCGCCCCAACGTCATGAAAGGCCGCATCGACTGTCGCGGCCGATACCGCTTCGTCCCGGACGGCGACGGGACGAGGCGCACCGTCGAGGTCGATCTGAAGGCGAAGGTGCCCCTCGTCGGCGGGCGCGTCGAAAAGGAGATCGGTAAGGGTCTCACCGAGACCCTCGAGGCGGAGGCCGAGCTCTTGACCGAGTTCCTCGCCGAGCGGGACCCGATATGACCGACGCTGCCGCTCCCCGCGTCCTCATCGCCGAGGACGAGGCCATCATCCGCCTCGACCTGCGCGAGATGCTCGAGGAGGAAGGGTTCGAGATCGTCGGCGAGGCCAACGACGGTCGGCGCGCCGTCGAGCTGGCCCGCGAGCAGCGTCCGGACCTCTGCATCCTCGACATCAAGATGCCCGGCATGGACGGGATCCGGGCGGCCGAGGTGATCACCCGAGAGCGGATCGCGCCCGTGCTGATCCTCACCGCCTTCAGCCAGCGCGACCTCGCCAACCAGGCCGCCCAGGCCGGTGCGATGGCCTACCTGGTCAAGCCCTTCCAGAAGAGTGACCTGCTGCCGGCCATCGAGGTGGCCATGCAGCGCTACGGCGAGGTCACGCGCCTCGAGGGGGAGGTTGCGCAGCTGGCGGACCGGCTCGAGGCGCGCAAGCTCGTCGAGCGGGCGAAGGGGCTCCTGATGGACCAGGGCCTGTCCGAAACCGAGGCCTACCGCCTCATGCAGCGCGCGGCGATGGACCGGAGCCTGCGGATCGACGACGTTGCCAAGCTGATCATCGACGGCAAGCTCACCCAGGGCGAAGACGGCGCCTAGCAGTGCGTTCGTGGACTCGGCCGTCCCCGGAGTGGTATGACCTTCCACGACGTACGTTTCGACGAGAGGGAGGGTGAGCGTGCGCAAGAAGCGGTTGCTCTTCGTTGTCGCGGCGCTTTCTGCCGTTGCTTTGATCTCTGGTGCCTGTGCCCGGGAAGGTGGAGGCGGAGCCCAAGCGGGTGACTGTAGCTCTGAGGGTCTGCAGGCGCTGGGTGCGCCGCGGCCCAACCTCTCCGGCGAATTCAAGCTGGCCAAGGCCAAGGACACCGACTCGAGCCTGCTGGCCCAAGGCAAGAAGACCGTCAAGCTCGGTGTGTTCGGTGACCTGACGGGACAGAACTCGCAGCTTGTGGTCCATATCCGCAATGCCGCGATCATGGCGGCCGAGCAGGCCAACGCGGCCGGCGATCTGCCCGTCACCATCGCCATCGAGCAGTACGACAACAAGGACGGCGGTCCCGACCCGGCTCCGGCCCTCGCCCAGAAGGCGATAGGCGATCCGGCCGTTCTCGGCATCATCGGACCCGCATTCTCCGGCGAGACGGAAGCTGCTGCGCCGCTCTTCGCTCAGGCCGGTCTGACGACGCTTTCCGCCTCGGCGACGAGGACCGACCTCACGACGAAGGGGTGGAGAACCTTCTTCCGTGCCGTCGGCAACGACGATTCCCAGGGCGAGATCGGGCCGATGGTCGTGGACACCATGGGCTGCGAGAAGGTCGCGCTGGTCGACGACAAGTCGGCGTACGGCGCCGGTCTTGCGGCCGTCGTCGAACAGAGCGTCGAGGGTGCCGGCGGCGAGATCGCGTTGCGTGAGGGCATCGAGCCGACGACGGATTACACGTCGCTCGTCGACTCACTCCTCGCCGAAGACCCCGACCTCGTGTACTACGCGGGGTACTCGTCGCAGTCCTCACTCGTCGTGAAGCAGTACCGCGAGAAGGGCGGCGAGGCCGTCTTCATGACCGGAGACGGATCGAAGGACACGGTTTACCTCGAGCAGGGACAGCCCGGCAACGATGAATCGCTCCTCACTTGTCCGTGCGGTGATGCGACGCAGTCCGACGACGCCAAGCTCCAGGAGTTCGCCAGCGAGTACCAGGAGCGTTTCGACGAGCCGGCCGGTGTGTACGGCGCCGAAGGTTGGGACGTCGCTCAGATGTTCATCGCGGCGCTCAAGGCCGGCGGTGCCAACCCGACACGGGCGTCGGTCCTCGAACACATCACGAACCTGAAGGACTTCGCGGGCATCACGAAGACCTTCAACTGGACGACGCCCGGTCACGAGGTAGCCGAAGAGAATCTCCAGATCTACGGCTACCGGGTCGACGACGGGAAGTACATCTTGCTCGGGACGATCGAGGAGCTCTCGAGCTAGATCGGTGAGAACTAGGTTGAAAGGGGGGCCGCGTCCGGTGGCCCCCCTTCTCTGTTCCGCGGGGAAAGCGGTAGGCCCAACGTCATGGTCGAGTGCCTGACGACCGAGCTTCCCTTCAGGCTCGTCGGCGGCCTGTCGACGGGCGGGATCTACGCGCTCGTCGCGCTCGGCTACACGCTCGTCTACGGCGTCCTGCAACTCATCAACTTCGCGCACTCCGAAGTGTTCATGGCCGGGAGTCTCGCCGGGTTCCTGTTCATCTCGGCCGTCGTCCCGGAGGCGGGTGTGCCGAACGATCTCACGGGGGCTCTCGTCCTCGCGGCGGCGCTCATCCCCGGCATGCTCGCGTCCGGAGCCATCGCCGTCGGTATCGAGCGGGTGGCGTACCGTCCCCTGCGTCGTCGCGGGGCGCCTCGACTCGCCTACCTCATCAGTGCGATAGGGATGTCGTTCTTCCTGTCGAGCCTCGTTCTCGTCTGGCGGGGCCGGGAGCCGGAGGGCTACCCGTCGACCTTGACGCCGCGACGCGTCTTCGAGATCGGGAACGTGGTCGTGGTCAACAAGGACCTTATCGTGATAGTCGTCGCGATCCTGATGATGGTCGGGCTCGAGCGCTTCGTCCGACTCACGCGCACGGGGCGAGCCATCCGCGCCGTTGCCCAGGATGCGGAGACGGCGGCGCTGATGGGCGTGAGCATCGACCGTGTCATCACCATCACGTTCCTTCTCGGCGGTCTGCTTGCGGGAGCCGCCGGCGTCCTCTTCGGCTACTCCTTCGGACGGACGCGGTTCGACATCGGTTTCCTGCCCGGCATCAAGGCCTTCACAGCAGCCGTGCTGGGTGGCATCGGCTCGATACAGGGCGCCCTCGCCGGCGGGTTCCTCCTCGGCGTGATCGAGAACATCGGCGCCGGATGTTTCGGGACGCAATGGCGTGACGTCATCGCTTTCGTGATCTTGGTCGGCGTGCTCATGTTCCGGCCCACCGGCATCTTCGGGGAGCGCACATGATCGAGCGCCTACAGCAGGACAAACGAGTCGTCGCTGGTGCGTGGGCGATCGGCCTTTTTATCGCCGCCGTCCTGCCCCTTCGAGCGAGCGCGTATTGGGAAGAGGTGCTGATCAACGCGGCTCTGTTCGCGCTCCTCGCGATGGGACTGAACGTCGTCGTGGGCTTGGCCGGTTTGCTCGACCTCGGCTACGTGGCGTTCTGGGCCATCGGCGCGTACACGGTGGCGATCTTCTCGGGGGCCGGGCCGCTGAAGTTCGTGCACCTGAGTACGTGGCAGATCCTGCCGCTCGGTGTCGCGTTCGCGATGCTCGCCGGCGTCATCCTCGGGCTCCCCGTGTTGCGCCTGCGTGGCGACTACCTCGCCATCGTGACGCTGGGGTTCGGGGAGATCATCCGCATCACCGCGTCCAACCTCGACGGGATCACGCGCGGGCCGCAGGGGATCGCCGGGGTTCCGCACCCGCGCATCGGCGGCTACGACTTCGGTGTCAACCCGGTTCCCTACTACTACTGGGTCGTCGCCGTCGTGATAGTGATGATGCTCGTCATCCGACGGCTCGACAGGTCTCGCATCGGTCGTGCCTGGGTGGCCATCCGAGAGGACGAGGTGGCCGCCGAGGCTATGGGCATCAACACCTTCCGGATGAAGCTGTGGGCCTTCGCGATAGGGGCATCGACGGCGGGTTTCGCCGGGGTGATCCAGGGGAGCAAGATCAGCTACGTCTCCCCTCAGTCGTTCCAGATCATCGTCTCGATCCTCATCCTGAGCATGGTCGTGCTCGGCGGGATGGGGTCGACCTTCGGGCCGATAGCCGGAGCGATCATCATCACCGTCGCCCCCGAGCTCCTCCGTGAAGCGCAGGACTACCGCTTCCTGCTCTTCGGCGCCGTGCTCGTGATCATGATGGTCTTCCGACCGGAAGGGATCTTCCCGTCGCGGCGCGTGGCGGCCGAGCAGCACGGCATAGGGGTCGCCGGCGACGAGAAGACCGGTGTCGAGATGGCCGACGAGGGCAGCGATGGCCCTGCTTGAAGCCTCCGGCGTCGTCAAGCGGTTCGAGGGCCTCGTCGCCGTCAGCGAGGTCTCGCTTCAGGTCGAGGAGGGAGAGATACGGTCGGTCATCGGCCCGAACGGCGCCGGGAAGACGACGTTCTTCAACTGCATAACGGGTGTCTATCGTCCGGACGACGGCTCTATCGTCTTCAGCGACCGCTCCGTCGTCGGCCTCAAGCCCAGCGCCATCACACGTCGCGGGATCGCCCGGACCTTCCAGAACATCCGCCTCTTCGGAAACATGACAGCGCTGGAGAACGTCATAGTCGGCCTCGACGTGCGCCACGGCGCCGGCGTTGTGTCGTCGC